>CAZAMY010000298.1:0-4124 GCA_964485995.1 uncultured Sediminispirochaeta sp. | reverse complement strand
GCTCCTAAAAGCCCGACCTCAGATCACTGTCATCGCCCGCGCCGAAGCAGAGCCGCTGCTGGCAGCCGGGCACAACAATACTTCGAACGGCGGAACCCTGCTGAACCGCCGTATCAGGGCCCTTTATCACCTAAAACGGCGCGTAAGCCCCAACTGGGATTTGAGCTTTCCTCCGCTCACCCTGCGGACGCACGACATTCGGCTGAGTGAAGACCGCAGCGACCTCAGCAGCGAGCTCGGCTTCGTGGCGCAGGCTGTATATACCCCGGGCCACACCTCCGACAGCCAGTCGCTGCTGCTGCCCGATGGCACACTGTTCTGCGGCGACCTGGCCGCCCGCTTCCTGAACTTCGCCGGAGCACACTACTGCACCCTGTTCAACGAGGACATCGAACAGGTCTACCACTCCTGGCGTACTGTGCTGAAGCTTGGTGCTCGCAGCGTTTATCCAGCCCACGGTCGGAGCTTCGACGCAGACACCTTGAAAAAGCATATGGATTCACACGGGCGAAAATCAGTGGTCCCTTTCCCGTAGGGGCGGATTAGCGCCGCCCCACACTTTTATGACCACCCGGGCCCGGCGTCACCCCCCCCTCCCCCACAAAAAGACACAATTTTTCTCAAACCCGCCCTCCAGCTATTGAACAATATTCATATTTTGAATATTGTTCATTTATAAAACATCATTCACTTAGAAGGAAAACCATGCCTAGTCGAAAAGAGATGCGCGAGTTGCATATAAAACGGATATTCGTCGATGCCGCCAAGGAGTACATCACGGCCCATGGCGTAGGCAGCCTGACCGTGAAAGCGGTAGCCGACCTTGCCGGGTATGCACCGGGAACGCTCTACAACTATTTTGCCGACCTGCAGGAGCTTCTTTACGAGTGCGCCAAAGACTTTTTTCACGAGTGCACCCTGCTGGTAAAACAGCGCCTCGAAAGCTGCACAACGCCGGTAGAACGGGTCGTCGCACCGGCGCTGGTCTACACCCAGTACTTCCTCGAGCATCCGGATGTGTTCCATCTGCTCTTCGTGGCGGAGCTGGGCGAGGCGGCGCTGCAGGATTTTCAGCGCGGCACCTACGTGCCCGAGGTAATTCAACTTCAGCAGCAGCATCTGCAGGAGTGCGTACAGGCGGGCTTCATTGGCAGGGAAAATGCGGAAACCATCAGCGGCCTCATCTCAAACACCGTCCACAGCAACCTGCTCTTCTACCTAAAGGGGCGGCTGCCGGTAACCTCCGCCCAATTGATCGAAAAAACAGGCCGGGAACTGAACTTTCTATTTACACCATGACCATCACCGGCTGAACACACCACACATAGAATAACTAAGGAGAAATGAACATGAACACGCAAAAAAAACAACCGCCAGTATTCTGGCTCGCTGCGGCCGCCGCAGTCATCAGCCTGATCACCGTTCTCATCAGCATCTTCGAACCGAGCATCTACGGCGGACCGATTGCCGCCGGAACTCTCACCGAGCAGAATCGCATCGGCGCCATTGCCCAGGATCTCATTACCATCCCGCTTGCCCTTGGCTATATGCTGCTGTTGTGGCGCTACGCCCGCGCCGGCGGTGTCAAAGAGCTCATCGCTCTGGTCGGCGGTCTTGGCTACTTCTTGTACGCCTTTGCCTTGTACAGCATCGAAGCGTATTACACAATTTTGTATCCAGTCTATCTGCTGATTTTTGCTTTGTGTTTTTGGGGTTTACTATACGGGTTCTTGCAGCTAAAACCTGTATTGGCTCGGGGGTCTGAAATGCCCCGCAGCACCCGGCTGTCCGTCGCAACATTTCTACTGATAGTACTGGCGGTGCTGGTTCCCGCCTGGCTGCTGCTGATGCTGCCGCTGGTTGCCGCCCACACTCCCCAGAACGCCTATGCGGTATTCCTGCTCGACCTCACCATCGAGTTTCCCGCCCTGGCCATCGCCGCGGTGGGATTGCTGCGCCGCAAAGCCTGGGCCGGCCCCTTGTCCGGCATCATGCTGGTAAAAGTGTTTACCGTGTGCATCTCCTGGAACTTCGGCGAGGTGTTTGCCTTAACCGCACTTCGAAGCACCGACGCAAGTCTGGCCTACATCTCCGGCACTCTTACCCTGGTCAGCGTTGTGCTGCTGGTATTGTACTTCCGCGGACTTAAAGTACCGGCGGCAGCCCCAGTCCACGCAGGAGAGTGAATATGAACAGACAATTTCTCATTATTACTCTTGTACTGGGGGCTGTGCTCCTCGGTTCTGTACAACCGGCGGCCGGCGCGGAAAGCCAGTCGTCAGTACACCGCCCCGCGGCAGAATACCGGCACTCAATTGACTTCAGTCCCATGTCACCGCTGTTCAGAATCTATGCGCTGCAGTACAACTATCACCTGAGCGCGAAAGACGAGCTGATCTTCGGGGCGGCCTACAGCAACATCCGCTGGGACATCGGCAGCACGAATGCAGCCTCACTTATACTCGGCTACCGTCGATTTATCTGGGGCAACCTGCATCTGGAATACCAGCTGTGGCCCGATTACGACTGGTACTACGACAAAACCCAGGACAAGTACTACCCCGGCTTCGATCTGTGGAACGAGTTCAGACTGGGCTACCGCTTCGACTTCACCCTGTTCGATCAGCCCTGGTACATCAACATACAATGGCCCTTCGGCTTCGGACTCTATGCCCAGAATAAACCAGAGAGCTTCAAGCAGCAGGAGGAGGAAGAGCCGTTTTTCTACTTCCCGCCGATGTTTTTTGTCGGTTTCAAATTCTAAGCTGCAGGTACAGAACAGATGGAGAGGGGCGGATATTGCACGAGGCGGGCGGTGTGGGGGCTCTCCTTTCATAAGCCCCCGCCCTATCTACTGCTGGAACGCACTCCAGGAGAACCAGAAGTGGTTGATCGTCACAGGCGACTCCAGCTGGGCTCCTTCCAGCGGCCCGCCGGTAGCGCGCCCGGTCACACTCCAGGTGCTTCCGGTTTCCTCGTCCCGAAAACTATCCCCGTCCCAATAGAAGCTGAGCTCCATTCGGCCTGAGGATTCACCGGACGCCTCATCTTCCACGGCGGGAAAGTAGGCCTGGGCTGTGCCCACATCCCGTCCTCCGGACAACTTACCGGCATCCAGCGCAGAGGCAGTGCCCGCTTCCCAGAACACCACAACCTGTCTTCCACCTACCTCGCGTTCAACTACTTTCTCTTCCTGCAGTTCTTCATACGCAAAGGCAAGCTCGTCATCTTCGACTCTCACCGCCAAGACCCGTTCCATCTGTTCATATTTGTCCGGTATCTCCGGACCGGCATATAAAAACGGGGTCTCGTTAGAATCGTAGCCCTGGTAGGGGTTCTGACCATAAGGACGCGAATAGCCGGTGTTTTTAGAAAGCACTTTCACCTCGGCCGATGTATCCTGTACCATCTCCACATCCAGACTGCCGCCTTCATCTGTGGCCGTATCATCCGCCGCAGTTTCAGCACTGCGGCCTTGTCCATACGTTGCTTTCACCTCGTTCCATGGCAGCAGCGCGACCGGCAGCATCTCGAGCCGCCGGCCGGCGTACTCACCGATCAGCCCGCGCCCGCTGGCCTGCTGCCACCAGGTTTCGCTCTGGCGGTCGTACATGATCAGGTTGCTGTAGCGCAGCCGGCCGGTGGTCCCGAAATCGAGGTCCCGCCCGTCGATGCGGCTGCGAAAGGTAATGCCGGTGTTGCAGAGCGGACAATAGGTAACCGCCACCGGAACACCATCTACAGAATCATTGACAATCTCATGCCACATGAGAATCTGCAGCGGATACACCCGCACCTTCCCCTGCAGGCGCAGCACCAGCACCGCCTCCTTGTCGCCGATCCATTCATCGGCAGCCTGCATCGTCACGAATTCGGGTGAGTCTATCGACGGAATCCCATCCTTCGGCGGTCCGCCGGACATAATGGCCTCAAAAGAGATGACCGTCCGGCTGAAATCGGTGGAAAACTCCAGCCCGGCACTGGAGGGGATCATGCCGGGATTCTCCACAAACCCGCTTTCGGATTCTGCAGGGCCGGCAGGTTCTTGAGAAGTACTGCTGCTCTCTCCCTGACCGGAAGCGCCGCAGCTGGTAATTGTCACAACTGTACTGAGAAGAAAAATG
>CAZAMY010000297.1:0-4127 GCA_964485995.1 uncultured Sediminispirochaeta sp. | reverse complement strand
ATACTCAGCAGGTGATAGACCATCGCACCGAGCCCCTCGGCAGAGAGACCTACATGCGGTGCCGCGAAATTATAAAACAGCAGCAGCATGAAACCGGCCGTGAGGGCGTTCGGAATCAGATACTTCTGAAAAAACCTGATTCTCACCCGCATATAAGTTGCCAACAGCAATGCTGTGGAGATTATACCGAAATCAATAAACAGCTTCCAGGGAAAATTCATGCTCACCTCCTCGGTCCCAGCCCGAAACTCCCGCCCCATTGTACCCTAAATTTAAAAAAAATGTTATTTTTCATCTATGAATTTTGACCATGTATTTACTGTCGACTCAGCCCGACAGCAGCTTTTAGAAAAACTCTTACAGGAGCATTTGCCGGCCGCGGATGCTGAGCCTGCAACGCCTGTGGAGCCGGGGGCGGATTCGGAGCACAAATACATTCAGGTAAGGGACGGCACTATTCGCGTCCTGCACTATGTGGCTCCCCGTCCGGGAGGCCGGCCGCTTAGCCATCGCCCCATTGTATTTCTGCCGGGGTGGGGCACCATTCCAGAAGGATTCGCAGAGTTCCTGCAGGTGATTCGCGGTCAAGCCGAATGCTACTACGTCGAGACACGTGAGAAGAACAGCAGCAGTCTGGACCGCAGCCGGGCCCGCATGGATATGGATCAGCTGGCCAAGGATGTACAGGCGGTGTTAGACATTGCCGGTCCGCACAGCGTACTGATGGGTACCTGCTGGGGCTCGACGATTATTGCTCACGGCCTCGCCCGCCAAATAATAACAGCCGAAACTGTAGTTCTTTTCGACCCGATGCATGCCCTCTGGTTTCCCAAATGGCTGCTCAACTGGGTGGTGCCGGTAGTACCACTCTGGCTGTGGGCAATCATCAAACCGATCGGCAAGCGAATCGCCTTGTGGGGGATGAAAGAACCGGTACAGCGGGCGCGGGCCGAGCTGTTTATTGACAATGCAGATCTTTGGAAGTGGAAACAGACCGCTCTGCAGGTACAAGCTGTGGATTTGTACCAAGAAATGCCGAAAATCCGGCAAGAAGTGCTGGTCATGAACGGAGTCAGAGACAAGATTCACGACCGCAGTCATTATCCGCGGCTGGCTGCTTTAGCGCGCAAGGGCCGCTTTTTCTACCTTCCAGTAGATGAAGCCCTACGCGAAAAACTGATGGGACTCGTTGCGGTGCTGTTTTCCTCTGAAGAGAGCAGTCACCGCAGCAACGGTCTGCCCAAAGTACTGCGGCAATTCGAGCGGGATCTGACTTAGCGGCCGCGGCGTAGCAGCTTCGGTCCGCTTTCAGGCAAAAAAAAATGCGCGCCTCCATCACAGCCGAATGAAGGCGCACATAAACCAATATTTTCCGGAACCTATTTAATCCAGTCCCAGGAGAGGACGAAGTTGTTCGACTCCACTGCGAAAGCTGTGCAGAACAGGCACCGCCTTGTCTTTGCATTTGTCCACCAGGCTGTACATACTGCCCTGCGCTAAGCAGACCACATCGTTGTCCGCTACCGCTTTGTCGATAGTGTCCATCAGAATCCGGTCGTGCTTCGGCTTGTCGCCTTCATACAGCAGCGCATCATAGGCGCCCTCTGCGAAACAGCGATTTACTACGACATCCTGGCCCAGTTCCTTGGCCATGGTTTCAACCAGACGGGCCGACGGACCGAGGGTACTATGCGCAGTCGCAACCATGCCCACCTGTTTGCCCATAGTCGCAGCTTTCTTGGCCATGGGGGCATCCACCTTCACATACGGAATAGAGATGAGTTTTTGAGCTATCTCGCTGGCTTCACCAACGGACGAACACTGATTCAGGATTGCATCACAACCCAGTTTCTCGAGTTCCTGGGCGTAGTTACAGATACGGCGAATTACCGCCGGTGTAGGGGCGCCGTTTGCCAGCACCTCTCTCAGCAAACTGTCGTCAATAATATTCACCATCTCTACCTCAGGCAGGATTTCGGCGAACAGATTGTTCAGATCATCAATTGATTTGAGAAATGTGTGGATTACTCCAACCTTCTTTTTTGCAGCCATTATAATCTCCTTGCTTTTTTATTCCCAATATTTCTGCATACGGTCGCGCAGCTGCGCAGCATATGCATCCCAATCGGTGATGGGCTGACGGGCGACGCCCTCCTCACAGGCAGCTTTCGCAACCGCCACTGATTCATACTCGATTACCCGGGGGTCAAAGGGTTTGGGTACGATATAGTTGGGACCGAAACTGAACTCGGTTCCGCCGTAGGCCTTTTTCACGACTTCGGGTACCGGCTGTTTCGCCAGCTCGGCCAGGGCGCGGGATGCGGCCATCTTCATGCTCTCGGTAATCGAGGTTGCCCGTACATCCAAGGCCCCCCGAAAGATAAACGGAAAACCCAGCACGTTATTGATCTGGTTCGGATAGTCGCTGCGGCCGGTGGCCATAATCAAATCTTTGCGGGTAGCAATCGCAGTCGGGTAGTCGATTTCAGGGTTCGGATTGCTCATGGCGAATACGATCGGCTTGTCGTTCATGCTGTTGAGCATCTCCGGGGTCACACAGTCGGCTACCGACAGGCCGATGAACACATCAGCGCCCTGCATAGCCTCTTCCAGGCTGCGGGCATCGGTGTCGGAGGCAAACTCTTCTTTTTCCGGGGTCATGCCTTTCTGGCGGCCCTTGTAGATAACCCCCTTGGAGTCGCACATAATAATGTTCTCTTTTTTACCGCCGGCAGCCAACAGCATCCGGGCACAACTGATACCGGCCGATCCGGCTCCGTTAAACACTACTTTCATCTCGCTCATCTTGCGCCCGGTGATCTCGGCGGCATTCAGCAGGCCGGCAGTCGAGATAATGGCGGTGCCGTGCTGGTCGTCGTGGAAAATCGGAATATTGGTTTCGGCTTTGAGGCGGTTTTCGATTTCGAAGCACTCCGGTGCTTTGATATCTTCCAGGTTCACGCCCCCGAAAGTCGGCTCCATCAGTTTAACCGTCTCTATAATCTTTTCAGGGTCTTTTGTATCCAGCTCGATATCGAACACATCTACATCGGCAAAGCGTTTAAACAACACGCCTTTGCCTTCCATAACCGGCTTACTGGCCAGGGCACCGCGGTCGCCGAGACCGAGAATGGCGGTACCGTTGCTGACAACCGCCACCAGGTTGGCCCGGTTGGTGTACTCATACGCAGTATCGGGGTCGGCATCTATCTCCAGCACCGGTTTGGCGACTCCGGGAGTGTACGCCAGGGAGAGTTGGTCGGCAGTCTGACACGGTTTGGTCGGTACTACTTCCAGTTTCCCAGGTTTTCCATCCATCTTGTGATACGCTAAAGCTTTTTCTCTCAATTCATCCATTCTTTTGTCCTTACTCATATTATTGTGCGGGCCGGGGCACAGTCACACTTCCATCCAGAAGAAATAACACCTGCGCCGCAGACCCTTGTGCGTCCAAGGCATGCTCAATTGCCGTTTGCAGATCGTGCTCCGGTACAATGAACAGCGAAGTCAGCAGATCGTCGGGCAGCTCAGTGACTGCATGCACCTCGGCCCACTGAAAAATCTCGGCCATCTTGCCGGCTTTGTGGTATCCCAGCTTGTAGCCCTGTTTGATCTCCTCCAGCACACCTTCGGGTGTATCGGCGGAAGAGAGCAGCTTCACAAAGGCCTCCTCCCCGATTCCGTCCCGGCAGCTGGCTACCAGAATCATAATTCCGCCGTCGGCCAGCGCCAGCTTGGCGTTGTCGATAGCTTTCTGAGCCTGATACAGATCGATGTCCATCGGGTATTTGGCAACAGTTACCACCACGTTAGCCTTCTGCGGGATGTCGGCCACGAAGATCTCATCGGCATAATCAATGGCCGCATAGAAGGATTCGTTGATATCCCCGGCAGTAACTGCATAAATCGAGTGGTCCTTATCCAGTACCGTCATCACCGCGAAAATTTCTTTTTTCACCACATTCAGGGCATCCACCATGTCCTCGTGCACCGGGTTGCCCTCGAGGGCCAGCGCTTTCGCGCCCGGGTGCAGGGCGTGTTTGTGGTTCTGCTCAATTGTTTTGTAACTGGCTATCCCCGGCAGAAAGCCTTTCCGGCCGCCGGTATAGCCGGCAAAGTAGTGCGGT
>CAZAMY010000296.1:881-4135 GCA_964485995.1 uncultured Sediminispirochaeta sp. | reverse complement strand
GGCGGGGCGACGGCGAGATGGTGAACCATGTGGTCTTTCAGACCCCCACCAAAAAGGGAAAGGGGATTCTGGTAACGGCGACCTACTGGGGCAACCTGATGATCGGCCCCAATTCCGAGGAGATACCGGACAGAGATGATGTCAGCACCGACCGGCAGATTCTCAAATACATTGTGGATACCGCCCGGCGCAGCATTCCCGACTTCAAGCTGAGCCATGTCATCCGCTCTTTCAGCGGTATCCGCGCCACCAGCGATTCGAAGGAGTTCATTCTCAACGAGGCGCCGATCGGCGGATTCATCAATGCGGCCGGGATCGATTCGCCCGGGCTGACTTCATCCCCGGCGATCGCGCTGAAGGTAAGCGAACTGCTGCGCGGGGCCGGACTGCAGCTGGAGGAGGATCCGGATTTCGACCCCTACCGCCCGCAGATCAACTCGCCGGCGCCGCTGCAGCCGATAAAAGAGGTGCAGGAGCTGATCGAGCTGCCGGAGGGGAACCCCGAACGGGTGGTCTGCCGCTGCGAGCAGATTCGCGAGAAGACCATCGTCGACGCCCTGAACCGCGGTATCCCGGTCAAGTCGCTCGACGCGGTCAAGCGGCGGACCCGCGCCGGTATGGGCCCCTGCCAAGGGAACTTCTGCGGCCCCCGGGTGCGGCGGCTGATAGCCCGTGAAACGGGTGTTAGCGAGGATGAGGTGCTGCCGCGCAGCAGCGGCTCCGGTATTCTGCCGGAGCGGGTCAGCGGGAAGGATCTGCGGAAGAATGACCAGGCCGGTTCCGGAGAATAGCCGGCCCGGCACCCTCACTTGGCAGCCGTGTCGCCCTTGAGCTGCTCTTCCAGCTGCAGCAGGTAGTCCTGAGTCTCCTGCGAGAGCCGGGCGTAGAGTTCTTTGCGCAGCTGCAGGAACGAATCCACACTTGCATTGCGCACGCCTTTGTCGTTTTTGTTGATTTTGCGGTTGCGGAAGTACAGATCCATGTCCACAAAGCGCTTGCCCCGGGCATCGTACTCCAGCCCCATCAGCAGCCGCTTCATCTTTTGCGGCGGATCGAGAGAAAAAAGCCGCACCTGATAGGCCAATACGGACATCAGCGCCAGGGCATGATCTTTAGTCCAGGTTTCGGCCAGCACCATCCCGGCATCCAACTCCGAAAGAACCGCCATCAGCCGCTCATAATGGACTTCGTAATAGTCGGCCGCATCGTATATGTTCACCCGCATTTCATACCACTGCTTCTTCTCCAGAGAGCTGGTGATCAGATGAACGCCCTTGCTGCGCAGCTCCCAGTACAGGCGGTGGGAGGGATATCTGATAAGGAGGGGCGGATTGATAAAATCGTCGATGCTGATTACTTTGCTGAGCGAGGCGTTGGTCAGCAGCAGCACGGTATCCTCTATCTCGCCGTCACTGATCGCCTCCGGCAGCTCCAGACTGCTGGTCTGGTATCTCTGCTTCAGCTCGGCGGCCAGTTCCTCGCCTGATCCGACTACCCGCATCAGAATAAGGCCGGGCCCCAGCTGTACATTGGCAAGCCGGTTTTGAAGCCCCTTCTGAAACAGCCGGGAGAGAATGGAGGAGGATTCATCCGGCACATGCACAATGGTGTGGGCATCTTCTATACGCGTTTTTTCCAAGCCCGGTTCGGTGAAAAACAGCAGGCTGTGAAACTCCTGGGCCCGGGTCAGCCCTTCATCAAAGCTGCAGCGGGTCCCTCCGAATGCGGTAATAATATTTTCGATGAGTACTTCGGCTTCGGCGGTGCGGATGAACACACAGCGTGGGCCTCTTCTAATAAACAGCATGTCTTCCTCCTTACAGGCCGATTTTACAGGCCGCTTTTACAGACCGATCTTGGGCAGCAAGAGTTTGCGGGCGCTGTCGGTCCCGCTCGGATAGGGCAGCGTAAACACCCGCTTTGCCGGCAGCGATATCAAATGAATGGCGGGAATCCCGTTCAAAATAACTGTAGTATCCCGGCGGGTGTGGTCGGGTGTGAGCGAATGGCCGAAGAGAAAAAAATCGGCCTCCAGCTCGGCCGCCTCATAGTGATGGGATACAAAAAAGGAAGTCGCTTCTATCTCGATCCAGCTCTTCTCGGGCAGTATCTTACTGCGGGTCACGCTCTGTTCAACTGCATTTAGGTCATCGTGGTTGCCCGGGATCAAATAAATGGTTCCCACCGGCAGCGCTTCCAGCTGCTGCAGCAGCTTCCTGAGCCGGGGACGGTACTCGACCAGCTGGCCGGGCCGGTTTTCCAGTTTTATCTCATCCAGAAAGTCACCGGTGTGGATGAGATACTCCGGCTGCAGCTTCTCAATCAGCCGGAACAAGAACGGGTACACGTTTCCGGGGGTGTCGCTGACATGCAGCACCCGGGGGCGCGAGCTCGCGAGCATCTCTTCCGGCACATAGGGAATATTGAAAAGCCCGTACAAATGCTCGACGAGCCGGTCAATTACTCCTGCCATTCAAACTCCACTTGTACCATTGTACCATCACGGTGCTGTATCTCCAGCTTGCCTTCGATCTGCGAGGTGAGAGTTTGTACCAGCATAAATCCCAGGGAGGTGGTGTTTTCTACATCGAGTTCTTTGGGAAGACCGATCCCTTTATCGGCCACCGTAATGGTGTAGCGCCCCTCCGTGTGAACTGCCGAAATGGCAATCTCGCCCCCTTCGCCGCCGGGGTAGGCGTGTTCGATAGCATTGTCGGCCAGCTCATGAATAATGAGTCCGATGGGAATCGCCAGTTCGAGCCCCATGCATATTTCCTGGGCATCAACCCGGACATCGAAATCGTTGCCCACGGCAGTCTTGTTGCGAATAATCTCGTTCACCATACCGTTGAGATACGCTTCCAGATTGATCTGTGTAAAATCATTGGTACGGTACAGCTGCTCATGGGCCATGGCCATCGCTTGAATTCGGTGAATACTCTTGTCGACCAGCCGCACGTCATATGAATCGCGGTAAATCGGTTTCTGCAGGTTCATCAGGCTCATAATAACCTGCATGTTGTTTTTTACCCGATGGTGAACCTCGCGCAGCAGTACCTCTTTCTCCTCCAAGGAGGTTCTCAGTTCCTTATTGATAGACTGCAGCTTCGCGTTGGCCTGTTCGAGGGCCCGGGTCTTCTGGTTGACCTGATCCTCGAGGTGTTCCCGGTACCTCCGGTTCTCTTCAGCCAGCCGGACCTTTTCCAGTGCCCGCCGGACTGCGTACAGCAGGATATTGAGGTCCTCAACCGGTT
>CAZAMY010000296.1:0-871 GCA_964485995.1 uncultured Sediminispirochaeta sp. | reverse complement strand
CAGCGCCTCGATGACGTCGTTTATATTTCCGGTTCCCGACACTACGATCACCGGTATCTCCGGGTGGTTTGTACCGACATAATCGAGTACCTGCAGTCCATCTACATTGGGCATTCGCAGATCTGCCAGCACCAGATCCGGCTGGGTGCGCTTTATCACCTCGATCCCCTCTCCGCCGTCCCCGGCCTCCAGGGTCTCGTAATCATAGTCTTGGAGAAATGAAACAAAACTTTTTCTTATTGCCGCTTCATCTTCAATTGTTAGTATCGTATGAACCATTATTACCTCGACAGTGAATAGTATAACCCCTGGCTGTACAATTGCAAATAATTTACAGTTTAGTTAGTATGAAGCTCATGAAGTACCGCACACGCCTGCTGACCGGATTCATCACTCTGGTAGTTTTGCTTACTGTAAATTGCTCTGCAGATTCAGGCAAGTTTTCCGAATCGTCGAATGGTGAAAAAGAAGTGAAAAACCGGCCCGAACCGGTATTTCCGCACCCGGAGTTCGAGATCTCTCTAGGGAATTTAATGGAAAAAATTCAATCAGAACCTGATTCTGTCCGCAAGAACATACAGGCTCGGCCGGAGTATTTTCTCGAATTATCCCGGCAGTTTCTGGAGCTCCCCGAGTGGGCCCGGGTGCTGGTCGACCGTCAGCACCCGCTTCCGGAGGGGTACCAGCCGGAAGATCTGGTTCTGCTGAACACCTACCCCCTATCCCTCAACCGCTCCAACCTGCAGCTGAGCCGCAGCTGTATGCCGGCTGTGCTGGCAATGACCGAAGCGGCCCGTATCGACGGGGTTGAACTGCTCTATTCCTCTACTTTTCGCTCCTATGAATATCAGAAAAAGCTCTACGAGGGCTA
>CAZAMY010000295.1:0-4145 GCA_964485995.1 uncultured Sediminispirochaeta sp. | reverse complement strand
CCGCGACTGTTCAGCTGTTCGGTCAGTTGACCCATATGACCGGTGTAGTCCTGCGAGTCGCCTGCTTGGCAGACAGCGTTCAGCAGGTCGATCACCTCGAAGGTGATTTGCAGAAGCCCTGCGTCCAATTCCCGTTTTCCGTTTCTGACCTGATCGTATTCTGATTCAAGTGCATGGGTGAGCGAGTTGATCGCTTCCTCCCCCACCATGTTCGAATTCCCCTTTAAGGTATGAAATAAACGAAAAAGGGAATGAACCTGTTCCTGATCGCTGCCGTGCTGCTCCAGCTGGAGAACAATCTCCTCGGCATCAGCAAGTATATCCAGTGAATCCTGAAAGAATTGAGCCCTGAGGGATGTGTCTTCTGCCATTTACTCCTCCGACAGGGTTTTCTTAGCAGTTTTCTTCAGAACCTGGTTCCAGCGACCCCAGCGCTGGATTGAAACATCCACAACACTGGTGATATCTTCCGGCGATTCGAACGGCTTCATAACAAAATCCATCGCACCGTAGCCCAGCGACTCAATAACCCTTCCGAGCGTAGAATCGGCGGTCATCATGATGACATGCGTAAGTGGGTCTACCTTTTTTGCCTCTTCCAGCAAGGTGATACCATCCATCTCGGGCATCACGATATCGAGAATCATGATATGCACTTTTTCTTTATTTATAATTTCAAGTGCTTCCTTGGGTGATCCTACCGTCTGCACATGCAGTTCATCTCTATCTTTGAGATACTGACGGAGTAAGGCCAACACCATATCATCGTCATCAACAATAAGTGTATTCAACTTCATTCAAATTTCTCCCCTATGAGATCAAGGATATATATTCGGGTACAGCATGTCAAATATTAACGATTGCTCAAGAGTTTGATCATGTAAAGCTCAATATAGCGGCGAAAAGCTTCTTTGCGCTTGATGCGCTTGAAGGCCTCATACTCGGCAATTTGTTTGCTGAGATTCTTAATTCTTTGTTCATCCGGCGGCTTGACCATAAGACTTCGTTTAATCCGGCGGAGGAAATCACGCACCGCAGAGTTTACATCCTCAACCAGATTCTGTTTCGATTTTCCCTCGACCAGCGGGTTCCACTCTTCGATGAGGTCATCAAGGCTCTGCTCGATATTTCCATTCGACCCGATATAACTGTTTTTTAGTTCGTAGATAGCCTTTTTAAAGGCAACCTGATTACTGACCTCACGATCACTGCTGCCGTTATAGCCGTTCCCGGTACCGCTGCGGGAGCCGAACTGCTTAGCTCCGGCCACCGGCTGCTCCTCTGCATGCCATTCACTGCCGGCGGCTCTCCGTCCCCGGCTTTCATGCGATTTTGTAAACGAGGCATAGATATCCGAAGGATCTTTAATCGCTTCCGCGCCCTTCAGGAGCTTCTTCCACAGTTTACCGAGAAACACACCAATTCTCCCGACCACCGGAATACTCTTCCAAAGCGGCAGGTAGGTGCGGGCATCGCGTATAATACGCTTCTGATCGAGGCGCAGGATTTCATCTACAGGAATAAGCTGGCGCTGCTTTTCATCGACAATGCGGTTGGCCTCGATGTAGACCTCGCGGGAGGGTTTGGTTTCATTCAAACATATGAATATGAGATCGTAGTGCACTAGTTTAGCCAGCAGGGGATCCTGCTCTTTGATGCGTTTCCAAATATCATTCTGGAACACATCGCGGTGAGACATTATTTGCAGCTTTTTATACTCACCTAATGCATCAGCCCACTCTTTTACATATTGCCCGCGCACTTCCCGTGAAAATACCTGGGAGCGCTGCAGCACGAGATTCAACAGCCGCTCCTTGCTGACATAGTACTCGTTTTTGTCACTCGCCAAAACCCGCACAATATCAGGTACTGGGCCGCTTTTTTCCCGCTTACTCCTGCGCTCCAGATAGTGAGCCAGCTCCTGCTGAGATATCCGCTTAGAGATCGGCAGGCCGACTTTATCGCGCATCCCATATATGTCGGTAAAACTGAAGAAATAGGGCGGCTTTTTTAAGCCCTGATTCACATTACGCAGGGCCTGCTCTTTCTCGAGTTTCTGCTTTTTCAGCCCCTTGTAGTGCAGTGCAAACAGGCCTATCATATAACAGGCTTGGCAAAAGCCGTGTTCCCGGTCCAGTTTGTTGGCCTTTTCTCTGAACTCGTTTACTACAAAAGTGGACAGATGGGTCCAGAGCTGAAAGGTGAAGTCATCCGGATCGGCGATAGTAGTAATGGCAACATCACGCTGGGTCATTATATTAGAAAACAGGTCTTTCACTGCCTGTTCTTTGTTCGGGAATATGCCGTGCATTTTGTTGATGACATACTCGGAGTTCTTCTGCAGAGCCAGATAGCTGCGCAGCTTCATCACGCTCATCGACAGCAGCTTCGTGTGTATAAGCTCCCCGATGATAATCATCGATCGGATTCCCTCCGGAAACACAAAGCGAAACACCGTGCTTTTCTTGCCCTTGAGGTTCCTCAGCAAGGGGACAAACTGCTCTTTTACATCGATGACCTCGATGGCCACCTCTGGAATAGCCTCGCCCAGCATATCTTCACTTGGAAAGGAACTCTCGGGTGTTGAATGGGCATCCTCGTAAATCTGCCGAATTATATGCGGAAAGTACCTGAGATAGACTACTTGCTGAACATTCTGCTCATCAGTTGTCAACGCACAGATGCCATCTTCCGCAGCATCTTCGAGTAGTGTATCAAACTCAGCCGGAGCCATCTGCCCGAAGGGAGTAAAACCCGGCCGGCTCTTTTGGAACTCACCGGCCCAATGCGCGGCGTATCGTTCAAGATTGTACCGCGAGATTGTGGAGGTTTTCTTTTTTTGGGTAAAGGCACGCAGTATGTGCTCCAAATCTTTCAGTTTTGACATAAACCTACCTGTTGTACTCTTATTTTGAGTATACGTCGAGAGTTCACAATTTTCAATAAGAAGAAAATTCAATTACGTAAGGAACTCTCTCCAGAGGGGATCTGCGGGGGGCTCGGCTGTCAGGTCGAGGGGAGTATTCTTCACCGGATGATCGAAAATCAGGCGGCGGGAATGCAGGTGGATACCGCCCTCTGCATTCGAACGGCGGGCACCATACTTCAAGTCACCCTTGATATGGCAGCCTACTGCGGCTAACTGCGCCCGTATCTGGTGGTGTCGTCCTGTTTCCAGCTCTACTTCCAGCAGAAAATAGTTATCAGTGGCACCCAAAAGGGTGTACGACAAACGGGCCAGTTTGGCGCCCTTCTTCTCCGCCTTGGCCGCGGAGACACTGTATGATTTGTTCTGCGAACGGTTTTTCCACAGATAGTGCTCCAGGCTGCCTTGGTCAGTCGGCGGCATATGGTCCACCACCGCCCAGTAGATCTTACGCACATCCCGGGTTTTGAACTGTTTTCCCAATCGAGAAAGTGCCTTGCTTGTCTTAGCCAGCACGAGAAGGCCGCTGGTAGGTCGGTCGAGGCGGTGCGGCAGGCCCATAAAGACATTGCCCGGTTTGGAATCTCGCTGTTTAACGTACTTCTTCGCCAGCTCGATGAGTGGCGGATCCCCGGAACTGTCACCCTGTACCGGCTCGTTAATCAGTTTAGTGATGACCAGCAGATGGTTATCCTCATAGATAATTCGCCGGCCGATATCCTCGTATAGTTCTTTCTTCATAGCAATTATTTCTTTTTAGTGCGGCTGCGTACCCGCTTTACGCTGGTAGTCTCTTTGGTAGTCAGGCGCACACCGTTGGCTTTCACACTTTTCACCAGATAGTCCTTGACCGGGAAGCGCTCTTCCAGCACCTTCAGGCGGGGCTTCTTCTTGTAACGAAAGACCAAATCCTCATCTTCGCGAGTGGTGAATTCGACGATTTCGGCGCCTTCCGGTACTAACTGATAGGTCTTTTTGATGATGAACTGCTCGATGGTGCAGCGCTTCAGGTAGTAGGCGCCGGTATCTTTCATTTTGTAGAGGATCGAAAAGACGTATGTGGACAGTTCCTCCTTATCGGCCAGGCTGCAGAAGAGCATACCCTTGTCGACAAACAGCTTGTCCGGCGCATCAATAACCGAGTAGATGCCGCTTTTTCTGATTACCAGCACGCGGTCGTACTGATTTACCGCACAGACACTATCGCCGGTTTTTACCT
>CAZAMY010000294.1:0-4158 GCA_964485995.1 uncultured Sediminispirochaeta sp. | reverse complement strand
TGTACACCTCATGCTGCGGTTTTACCGTTTTGAGCAAGGGCTCTACAAACGGTTTAAGAACCGAAAGCTCATAGTCGAGCGCCGAGTTGAAGGCCGAATTGGCTTCGTTTTGGTACGGGAAAATGTTTTTGTTTTCTCCGCGGCGAACCGAGTGCCACATGTTCAGGGTTCCCAGGGCCGGGTTGCCTCGGAACTGGTGATCCCGCACTATGCGGCGGATCAGACGGTTATCGGTAGTTGAAATTCGGTTGTGGTCATCCAGATTGAGTTGGGTCAGGGCGGATATGTATATTCGGTATTTGCGCTGCTCCGGTATATTGGGAGTGAGGTCCGGGTTCAGTCCGTGGATTCCCTCCATCAGGAGAATGCTGCGGTCGCCGAATTGGAGCTTCGTTCCGTGTTCTTTAGGTCGCTGCATTTGAAAATCGAAAATTGGAATTTCCACCTCTTGTCCTTCGAACAGCGCCAGCAGGTGCTCATTGAGCAAACTGATATTCAATGCATGCAGGTCCTCGAAGTTCGGTTTTCCATATTCATCCAGGGGCGTGGCGTCTTTGGGCAGAAAGTAGTCGTCTAAGCCTATGATTACCGGATTGAAGCCGAGCACTCTCAGCTGAATTGCCAGTCGGCGCGTAAAAGTAGTCTTGCCCGATGAGGATGGGCCGGCAATAAGCACTACCTTGACCTCTTCCTTCCGCTCCTGTATTTGATCTGCAATCAGCGATATCTTTTTTTCGTGCAAGCCCTCGGCCACCTGGATAAAATGAGCAATGTCGCGCTCCTCGATTAATTCATTCAAGCGGCCGGTGCAGTTTACGTCCAGGATTTTTCCCCAGGCCTTGTACTCTTTGAATATAGAAAAAAGCACCGGATTATCCTCGAACTCAGAAATTGTGTCGGGAGTTTTTGACTGTGGAAAGCGCAGCAGGAAGCCGGGCGCATAGTTGCGAAGTTCGAAAATGAACAGCAAATCGGTGCTTATGACCAGTGGCTCATAAGAGAGGTCCATGTAGCCGTCGCAGGTATAGACCGGAATTTTTGGATCGTTCTTGAAATTGAGCAGTTTTTCGGTGGCCGTCAGACCGGATTCGGTCACATATTCCAGGGTCTCTCCGTAGGAGAGTACCTGCCGCTCGATCGGCAGGGCCTGCTCGACCAGTGCATGCATTTTTTGTTCCAGCTTCTGGATATCTTCATCAGAAACTGCCGACAGCCCTTCGTAGTAGTAGTAGAATCCGTCTCCAAGACTGTGTCCGATTATCAAGTGACGGTCGGGGAATATCTCCTGTGAGGCTTTTGCCAGCAGATAGCTGAGGGATCGTCGATAGATCCGGTTCCCGTAGTGACTGTACAGGCGGACCGGCTTCACTTCGGCATTGATCTCAACCTTGTAGGAGAGCGAAGTGAGGGCATTGTTCACCAGAGCGGCTATAATCGGATTCGTATCGCGGCTGCTCATGCCCTTCTCAAAAATAGCGGATACGCGGGTCCCATATGGATATTCCCGCAGTTCGCCAGTCTCCAGACGTACCTCAACTGTGTGCATGGTATCCTCCGTTTTTATCTTCTTTTATCTGCACAGCTTTGAGCCACGGTCCCGGACCGACGTAGTTGGGCTTCGGTTCGATAATATCCTCCAACTCGCGCAGCTGTGATAAAGGTTTCGGTTGTTGTAATTCCAGTTTTCTTTTCCGTATCTGTTCAGTATCCATCAAAACAACTCCAGTTGACGGGGTATGCAATTCGGTCTGGCCGGATCCTGGCTGCGGCCGGGGTCAACCGCCGCCTCAGTGCTTCCCTTTTCTTCGGGTTCATACTCTTCGGTATCCGCTATCTGCAGGTCGATGAGCAACTGCAGCCATCCATAGGTATCTGTCGGAGGAGCGGGAGACTCGAACAGCCGCTGGAGGGGCTGCTGCAGTTCGGGTATATGGCGCTGTACTTCATCGTACAGTTTTCGCACCAGTGAGCCCAGGCCCTTTGAGTACTCCACATTCTCTACCAGTTGGGTATAGGTTCCGTCGTGTTGCAATCTGTGGACGATATCGGCAATCAATGACAAAAGGGCGGCCAGTTCGGTTTGATCGACCAGGCCGCTCGAAAGGTGTCCAATGGAGTAACGCAGCCAGAATAAGAGGCTGATATCCGGCTCCACCGACTGCAGGGCCAGGGCAGTCAAGCGCAGCCCCTCTACCTCGCCGAACATCACTTTGAACCGGCCCAGGTAGAAACTCAGATCGAACTCCTGCTCGGCCGCTGTCTGCATGCTCCACAAGGCCAGCCGCCGGGCCGCCTGGGGATACGATGAAAGGAGGTCCTGCACCAGCAGCATTGCGGTTTCACTGAAAGCCTCGTCTAGGCCGGTCTCCAGGTACTCTTCGAGCTGTTCAATTGCACTCAGCAAAAAGACCCGGTCTTCACGAACTTCATCGACCAGACGCGTGGCTGCCGCACCGAGCTGTTTTTCCGTATCGATCCGGCAGAGGTTAAACAGAACCGGTTTGAGGCCAGCCGGAGGGGATGCGTCAGGCAGCTGTTCAAGGAGCTGCAGCATATTGTCCCTGTCAGACTGATAGAAGGCCAGAATTGCCATTACCGCGCTTCTCCATGGATAAAACGGCGAAGCGCTGTCTATCTCCTGCAGACGGTTCAGAATCTCGGGATTGTACATTCCGTTGGTAACCGACTCGAGGGCATCCGATACAATTATTGATTCTTCCGCCATCCCTTCGGGAAGCTGAAACTGGGTTTCATTCCGGTAGAGATGCGGGGCGGTGATAAGTGTTTTGAGCTCTTCGACTGCAGTGCGGTAGCCGGGCGACCCGGCTGCCTCAGTATGCAGGGAAAGGAGCAGTTGTTCAATTTTACGATTCACTGTAGTTGCTCTCATAGTGCACATCGCTTCCTTTCTGTCTTTGGTAGCATAAGAAGTGTGTCTATTGCTGTATGTATTGCTTCAGCGACTTTGTTTCGCTCTTGGTGAGTGGGCGTTCGATAATAACCTCATCGTTCTCTTTCGGCTGAATTATCGGACGATCTCTGTAAGGGGTATTGTTTTCATTTACCAGCAAACGAACCAACGGATGTTTCGGTTCTTTCGGGTCGGTTTTTACAATGACCCCCCGGGCGCCGTTGGACATCAGTACATAGGTTCCAATGGGATACACCGAGAGTGTGAAAACTAAAGCACGTAGAATGCGCTCATCATACCGTTTCCCCATCTCTTTCACAAGATCCATAATGCTGGTATGTCCGTCCTGTCCTTCGCGAAACGGTCTTTTCGAGGTAGCGGCGGCATAGGCGGAGGCCACACCCACAATTTTGCCGTAGAGTGAGATGTCGTCTCCACTCAGTTTGCGCGGGTACCCAGTGCCATTCACATATTCATGATGCTCGAGAACCGCAATACAGACGGCCGGAGGAAAATCAGCCTCTTTGAGGATTTTATAGCTGATCACCGGGTGGGCAACTATGGTTTGGCGCTCCTTATCGGTCAGCTGGCGGTCGTGCTGATATACTTCGGGGGGAATCCGCAGCATGCCGATTTCATGCAGTAAGGCAGCCGTGCCGAGGTCGATCTGTTTGTGCGGCGGAAGCTTGAGAAAGTCGGCCACCGATAACGCAAATACAGCAGTTTTCACTGCATGCGGGACGACATAGTTTACATCCTCGCGTTCGGGGATATACACACTGAGGAGAAACCGTTTGTTGTGCTTCAGTTCCTCCATGATCCGTTTGGCTACATCAATAACGCTGTCATGGTAAATAAGCCCCTTCTCCAAAAAATGGCGGAAGATGTCGTCCATCATTTTAACCATTTCATTGAAGAAATCGCTGGCCTGCTTTTCGGCCTCGTGGTCCTTGATATCCTGATCAAGCAGTGATTCTCCCGTCCCGGCTGAACCGGCGCTGGGCGGCGCCCCGGAGGGAAGCCCGTCAGTGAATACCTGTTCGTAATTCCACTTCTTCAGCTGCTCGATCAGTTCCTCGGTTATCGGGGTTTCGGGTGACAGCAGAATGTATTTTTCATCGAGATAGACCGGTGCATCAATGTAGGTGTTTACCTGTAGTTGGTTTACTGAAACCTTTTTCATATAAGTGACCGTTGACCCCTTAAATTGTATAAAGTACACTCTCTCATATATATTATAGGAGAAA
>CAZAMY010000293.1:0-4163 GCA_964485995.1 uncultured Sediminispirochaeta sp. | reverse complement strand
TAGTGGCATTCGCCGTTATCCAAGTGTATCCATTTTTATGGCTGGTGCTGTTTTCTTTCAAATCGAACTCGGAGATTTTCGGCGGGAATATTGCCGGCTTGCCGGAGAGCTGGCTATGGATGAACTACAAAGACGCCTTTTTCGGCGGCAAGGTTGGGCTCTACCTGTTTAACAGTGTGGTTGTGACTGCAATTACTATACTCATTACCCTGCTCACCGCCTGTATGGCAGCCTATGGAATTGCCAGACTGCGGTGGAAACTCAGCCGGCCGGTAATGGTCCTGTTTTTGCTGGGTATGATGATTCCCCTGCATGCCACCCTTTTACCGCTGTTTTTAATCTTCAGCAAAATCAATCTCCTGAACACCTACTGGTGTCTGGTGCTGCCGTATGTGGGATTCGGATTGCCGATTGCCATATTCATACTGGTCGGCTTTATGAAGAATATCCCTCTGGCGATGGAAGAGTCAGCTTTTATCGACGGTGCCTCGGTGTTTCGGAGTTTTTTCCTGATCATCATGCCGATTGTAAAGCCGGCCATGGCCACTGTCGCCATTTTCACCTTTCTGGGTTCCTGGAACGAGTTGATGTTCGCCATAACCTTCATCAGCAAACAGCAGATGCGCACGCTGACCGTCGGGCTGCAGTCAATGGTCGGCCAGTACGCCACCCAGTGGGGCCCCATCGGTGCAGGCCTGGTCATCGGCACGATTCCGACCATTATCATCTATTCAATCATCAGCAAGCAGGTTCAGAACAGCCTGACCACCGCCGGCGCGGTGAAGGGGTGATGGCCAGAGGAGAAAAGCTTAGCCGGCAATCGAGCGATATACTGGTACAACACCTACCCGCGGGCTGGGTAGTTCTTGAGTTTCTATTTCTGTGAGGCTGGAACCGGCATCTACACCGATTCCAGCCACTGCTTCCAGTCTTTGAACACTTCCCGTTTCTCCTTTCCAGTCACGCTTTTGAAGGTGCTGCCCGGTTCAAGGAAGTTCAGCACGGTGTTCCAGCCATACTCCTGTTCCAGATACTCCATTAGTGTGAATGCCAGGCTGTAACCGCCGACCTGGGCGAACTGGATTGCATTCGGCTGCGAATACTCTTCCCAGGTGATGCCCCGTGCAGCCCGTATCGACTCGGTTGATGGTCGCTGCTCGGCCAGGTAGAGGGCGAAGCCCTCTTTCAGCCAGTATCCCATACCTTTATTGTGCCGGTCGGTGAGTACGTGTACGAACTCATGAACCGCCGCCTGTTCAACGGACTCCCGGCTGTGCTGTGGTCCGGGCTTTGCCGGAGATGTGATCAGTACATGATCGCTGGTATTTTTACCGATGTACCAATCCGGCAGCACCAGCATTCCCGCCAAACCGATGGTTTTCCGCTTCAGTGCGGCGGCTGAGGGATAGATGACGACATCAATCTGTTCTGTATCGGCATTCGGCAAAGCACCGGTAATTCGGGATTTGCTCTGGGCTATCCTGCCGGCGATCCGCTCGACCTCAGTAATGTCTGTCTGTTCCGCATAGACTGTGATACCGTGCGCTTCGTGCACCTGCATGCCGGGTGTTTTGAGACTCATCATGGGCGCGAAGTTGATCCCGCTGATCAGCACCAGTGCTCCTAAAATCCACATCATAATAGCTCCTGTTCGTTTCATTTTGTGCTCCTTCGGATTACAACCGTAGTGTGTACTGCGAACGTACAGCGGTTTATCTGCCTTGGCTATCGGACATGAGTATGAAATTGAGGTGTTTTACCAAATCGGAAGAAAGTATGAGTCGGGTTTAATTGAGCAGAGAAATTTCAATGCTCACCATTCCCATGAAATAAAAACCGTGGTCTCCGTCGACATGGGCACGGTTTCGTTCGTATGCGGCAGTTAGTTCACCGTTCAACGAGATATTCGGTCTGATCGAGATTTTTCCGGTGGCTTTTATAATGTGGGAGGTAAGCGCGGTTCCGGTGGGAGTAGAGTCGGTGGTGGTTTTATAGTTTTCAAACTTGCTGTCAGGATCCAGTGGATTCAGATATATTTCCCCCTTTTGACGCAGCTCGTAACTGAGTGCAGCACTCCAGCCGTCCATTTGCGGCCAGGTAAGCTCGAAATAGAAACTCTGCACATCTCCCCCCAGAAAGTAGCCGGTTGGAAAATCGAGGTATGAGGCGTACTGCGTATAATCCGGAAATGAGGTCAACTTTCGCCGGGAGGTGAACATCAGATAGGGCTGCCAGCGGTTGTACATCCATGGATCGATCCGCACCCATTCGAAGTGAAAATCCGGATTACGCGGAGCAGGCAGATTCAAAGCATCTATTCCGGCCTGATATCCGAGACTGGTTGGGATGCTCGATCCGGTTTCCCACGGGTTCTGAATATCATCGATGCCGAGCTCTCCATATATTCTAAGATCCGGCACGGGAACATACGAAAAATCCAAGCCCATCATTACGTTGCTGTAGTTTTCTCCATATACATTATGCAGGTACATGAGCGGCCCGATATCAGTTAACTCGGGTATTCGTCCTCCAATTAGCAATATGTCGCTTATGCCGACCAGCAGTTTTTCTCCTACGCGAAACTCGAAGCGGTGCCCGGTTAAAGACTTGCGCTGGCTGTCAGCGGCTTTGGGATAGGTTACCACCCCTTCATCCTGGTTGGTCTCCTGGATTAAGAGCTCCTCATCCGTGAGATAGCTCTCCAAAGCGGCGAAAAAGAAGCTTGCCTTGAAGCGGGGCGAGAAATAGCTGAGTTGCAGCATGTCATAATAGGGCGGACTGTCGGAGATAAGCAGTGAACTTCGATGCCCGGGCCCCCATTTCATTTGTTCGCGGCCGGCGAGAAAATCAATATGCAGAGTACCGAGCTTTATATAGCTTCTGGTGGGAAAGTTGTAATCAAAGTCCTGCACAAATGGATCGCCTGTCGGCAGGGTGGTGTAATCATCTGTGCGCCAGGTTACAAAGAAATCCTCTCTGAGGTCGTATTCCAGGTGGATGGCGGTATACGGGTTTCCGGCAATAAAACCGAGATTGAGGAGCGGCGGATTGTTGAGGCTGTTCCGGTAGTAGAGGTACTCCTGGAATTCCGGAATCTCTTTACTTTGATGTTTTAAGCCTACACCGAGATCGAGAATCGGTCGGAAAATGGGGCGGTCGGTCTGCTCCTTTTTCCGGTGCTTCTCGATCAGTGCTGCAAGCTCGGTCCGATTGGACGCCGATAAACCGCCTTTGCGCGCTTCAATCTGCTCGAGATAATGCAGATACTGATGGTGGGAATAGGGGCGTGAATAGAACGGCGGAGCAAGGCCGAGCTCTACAAAAAAACTGTCCAGAGCTCGCAGCTCGGGACTGCCGAGCTGGTAATGATCGGGATTTTGAGCGCCAGCTGAGACGATTATGATGATGAAAATTGAGAGTATCAGTACACCTGAATACTTCATTAATGAAATTTTAGTTCCTGACATGGACAATAGCAAATGGACTGCTTCTGCAGCGTTTCACTATATTTGACGGTCACCTTCCGTGCGCCTTACTTTTGATGTATGAACTTGAAATTACCGGTGCGCAGGCTTTTTTTAACCATACTCACCTTTTTTCTGCTGATTACAGGGGCGGCGAAGGCCGAAGCCCAGGAAGTTCTGTTGGTAGAGATTGAAGGGACTATTACCGCCGGTACTACTCAGTTTATACAGGAGAGCCTCGCAGAGGCGGAGCAGGGAGAGTACGAAGCGCTCCTGCTGAGCCTGAACACACCGGGAGGATTAGTCGACGCCACCCTTGATATTATCCAGGACATACTGAACAGCCCGGTTCCGGTTCTCACTTACGTGCACCCCCGGGGAGCGATAGCCGCTTCGGCGGGGACCTTTATCATGCTCTCCGGACATCTGGCGGCAATGGCTCCGGGAACCACCATCGGAGCTGCGATGCCGGTTACCATGCAGCCGGGGGGCGAAGGCCAACAGAAGGCCAGCGAAAAAACTATCAAGTTTTTAGCCGGTCATATGCGTAACATTGCCGAGGAGCGCGGCCGTCCGGCCGAGCTGGCCGGCCGCTTTGTGACCGAAAACCTTACGCTCGGCGCAGAATCGGCCGCAGATCGGGGCGTGATAGATTTCAGAGATCGGAAGAGCACACGTCTGAACTCCAGTCACTCCGGA
>CAZAMY010000292.1:0-4164 GCA_964485995.1 uncultured Sediminispirochaeta sp. | reverse complement strand
AATTTACTGAATGATGCCAAGGTTTTTTGTGAGTTCTGCCTGCGTGCTGAATAGGCGTGCAAGGCTGATGATATATGCCTAAATACTTTATTGGAGGTAGTATTATGAAAAAAAGGATCGCAGCTGTACTACTGTTGATCTGTCTGCCATTCGCACTGAGTGCCGGTGGTCAGCAGGAACAGAGCAGCTCTGCCGAACAGCCGGCTGAAAAGGTGCTGCAGGTTGGAATGGTAAGTGCACCGATGACGTTCAACGTCACCGCCACTACCGGTACCTATTCTACAATGCCGATGGACTATGTGCTCGGAACCCTCGTCAGTATCGACGGAGATCAGGAGTTCCAGCCGTGGGCCGCTTCGTCCTGGGAAGTATCCGAAGATGGTCGAACCTACACCTTTCACCTGAACCCGGATCTGAACTGGCATGACGGTAATCCTGTGGTAGCGGAAGATGTGAAGATGAGCCTCGAGCTGTTGTGCCATCCGGACAACAATGCGCTGCTCTACGGCCGTCTGAATGGCATTGTAGGAGTAGACGAGTTTTTTGAAAAGAAAGCCGACAGCATCAGTGGTGTGAAGGTTGTGGATGAAAAGACTGTGCAGATTACCACGAAGGTTCCCACAGCTACCCTGCTGAACAACCTGATGTACTATATTCTGCCCTCGCACATTCTCGGAGATGTAGCCCCGGCCGACATTGCCAACCACTCGTACTGGCAGAAACCGGTGGGCTTCGGTCCCTTCAAATTCGTGGAGTACAAGACCGACCAGTACATCATGATGGAGAAAAACGAAGACTGCGCAATCGGAGTACCGAAGATCGACAAATTGATTTTCCGTATCGGCGATACTAATGCACTCACTGCCCTGGCTGAGCGCGGAGAAGTTGACATTTTCGAAATCTCTCCGGGAGAGGCTGAACGGCTGGATGCCAATGAACGACTTAACGTAGTGACCGTTCCCTACGGTTCGGTTACCCAGATGATGCATGTTAACTTGAACCGCCCGTATCTGGCCGACCCGAAGGTCCGCCAGGGTCTGGCACATGCCATCAATCGCGAAGGTATGGCCAGAAGCTTGTACAACGGTCACGCCCGCCCGGTACCCACTCATCCGCTTCCGGCTTGGGTAAGCGAAGCGGGGTACCCGACCTACGAGTTCAATCCTGAAAAGGGTAAAAAGCTTCTGCAGGAAGCCGGGTTCCCCTTCGATCAGGAACTGGTACTGCGGGTTCCCAGCGGCAACAAACCGCGTGAGAAGATGGCACCCGTTATCAAACAGGGACTGCAGGATATCGGCGTCAAGGTCGAGATTGTGGTGTCCGACTTTACCACCTGTACCGCCCTCATCCGTGAAGGCGACTACGACCTGGGTCTCCAAGGCTGGTGGGGAATGATGATGGATCCGGACGACCTGTCCATTGTTCATCACAGCAAGAACATTCCACCGGCTGGCTACAACCTGTCTTTCTATGACAATTCGAAGGTTGATGAACTATTGCAAGAAGGGCGGGAAAAGATTTCCATCAAGGATCGGGCACCGGTTTATCACGAGTTGGGTATGCTGCTGGCCGAAGATCTGCCGCTGATTCCGATGGCCAGTGTTGATGCCGTATTTGCAGTCAACAAGCGAGTGAAGAACTTCAAGCCCACCAACTTTCGCACCTGGGGTCACTATGACCAATTGTGGAACATTCTCGAGCTTGATGTTGAATAAGAGCATTTAGAATCGTTTTTAACGGCCCCCGGATGCCGGGGGCCTCTGTTTATAAAGACGGTCGGAGGTTTAGTTTTGTTAGGATATATTTTGCGACGTGTAATTATGTCGCTTCCGGTCATTTTCATCGTTATTACCATCATCTTCTTCGTTGTAGATCTGATGCCCGGAGATGCGATCGATATGTTGATTACTCCTGACCAGAGTGTGCCCGCCAGCGGACTGCAGTTGATGCGGGAAAATAAGGGCTTGGACGATCCCGGATATGTAAAGTACTTCAAATGGTTATCCAATGTAGTGCAGGGCGATTTCGGACGATCGCTTATCAGCAACGTACCGGTAATGGACCGTATCCAGGAGCGAATAGGTCCCACATTCCTGCTGATGGGGACCGGCATCTTGTTGGGCATCGGAATAGCAATTCCGGTGGGCATTTTTAGTGCCTTGAAGCAGTACTCTATTTACGACTATGCGGTTACGATTATCGCGTTTATCGTTATATCGATACCCGCATTTTTCATCGGACTGGGGTGTATCTACTTCTTTTCACTGAAGATGAATATATTCCCCGTCGGAGGGATACAACCAATACTTGGGCAGGTAACCATCTGGAGCCGGCTGCATCATCTCGCTTTGCCGATGATCGTAGTTTCACTGCCCTACATCTCCCGTTATGGACGCTACACCCGCAGTACTATGCTCGAGGTCGTCAAAGAGCAGTACATTCAAACCGCCCGGGCCAAGGGCCTTTCTGAACGGGTGGTCATCATCAAGCATGCCCTGCGTAACGCACTGATTCCCATCATCACTCTGTTCGGGATGAGCTTTCCCTGGATGCTCTCCGGCTCGGTAGTTATAGAAAAAGTCTTCAGCTGGCCGGGAATCGGTATGCTGACAATAGAGGCCTTGATGGCCCGGGATTATCCCATTCTGATTGCGTTGAATATCATTTTTGCCATGCTGGTGGTACTGGGAAACCTAATTTCCGATATCCTGTATAGTCTTGTAGACCCGCGCATTCGACTGGGAGGGGAGGCGAGCTCATGAACTATTGGATCCGATTCAAAAAACACAAAATGGCAATGGGTGGCCTGGTTCTTACCCTGCTGCTGATTCTAATTGCTGTGTTTGCAAGCTTGGTCGCACCCTACGACCCTTACGAACAGGACCTGTTCAACTCATACGCCGCTCCCTCTGAAGAGCACCTGCTGGGACTGGATTCTCTCGGACGGGACGTACTCAGCCGCTTGATTTTTGCCAGCCGGATCTCACTTTCAGTGGGAATTATGGCGGCGCTGGTGAGCACGGGCATAGGTATAGTGGTTGGAAGCCTGGCGGGATACGCCGGCGGTAAAGTCGACGCCCTGCTCAGCCGGGTAGCCGACGGATTTCTCAGTTTTCCTTCCATCGTTTTGATTATGACGATGGTATATGTGGTGGGGCCGAACATCCGCAACGTAATTCTGATTCTCGGTATTCTCGGCTGGCCGCAGATATTCCGGCTGGTCCGCAGTCAGTTCATGTACTTGCGTGAGATGGAGTTTATCAAGGCGGCCAAAGCAGTAGGAGTGACTCCTTTTCGCCTGATAATGAAACACCTGTTTCCCAACGCTGTGGCGCCGGTTATTGTTGCGGCCACCTTTAAGGCGGTGGAGGCAATTCTGATGGAATCGGCCATCAGCTTTCTTGGCTTTGGCGTGCAGCCGCCGATAGCAACCTGGGGCAATATGCTGACCGACGCTCAGTCGATTAACGTACTGGCCACCAAGCCCTGGATTTGGGTTCCCCCTGGAATTATGGTCTCGATTGCGATTTTGAGTATCAACTTTGTTGGCGACGGACTGCGGGACGCCTTTGATCCGAAGTCGCAGATTTTTGGAAAGGAACTGTGATGATGTTAGATCTTTGCATAAAAAACGGAATGGTAGTCGACGGGACCGGTAACCCCTGGTACCGGGCCGATGTCGGCATTCAGGGCGGACGCATTGCCGCAGTCGGAGATTTGAGTGGCGTGCACGCTGCCCGGACGATTGCGGCTGACGATAAGATTGTGTCACCGGGTTTCATCGATGTGCATAGCCATTCCGATTATCTGATACTGGCCGATCCGCTGGCCTCCAGCAAGCTACTGGCCGGAGTGACTACGGATGTCTCCGGAAACTGCGGCGGGTCGGCGGCTCCGCAGAACAAGATGTTCTGGCAGGAGTGGTGGACCGAGGATGTGGATGAACGCTTCAAGTTGGTGGACCGCGAGTATGCGGCCCGCACTTTGGCGCGGCACAATATCGATTTCAACTGGCACAGTATGGGCGAATATCTGAACGAAGTTCGCCGGCTGGGTACCTCCATCAACTACGCCAACTTCGTGGGGCACTATACCCTGCGGATTGCAGCCTACCACCAGGAGCGGCGAAAGCCGTCCCGCCAAGAGCTGGATTCGATGAAATCG
>CAZAMY010000291.1:0-4194 GCA_964485995.1 uncultured Sediminispirochaeta sp. | reverse complement strand
CCCCGTAACTCACCCAGCCGGCGATGTCTTCCCCGATACCCGGAATGGCGCCTATTCCAACGCCGATCAGTGCGGAACGAAGGATGTGCTTGGAGTGTTTGGCAATGGTCCTCCATTCCGGCAGGATGCGCTCGAACTTGGCGGCATCCCGGGCAATAAACTTCGCCTTCAAGACCTGGATGATTTGCGGAATACCAAACGCGCCAATCAGAACCGGCACCACTTCGATGCCCCCCTCTAACTGCGAGAATCCGAAGGTAAAGCGGGCGTAGAACTGCAGACTCTCACGACCGATCACCGCCAGGAAGAGCCCCAGAAAACCGGCGATCCAGCCTTTGTAGGTCAGATCGGGGCTGGTCAGGGTTCCACTGATGATAATACCGAAAAAGGCCAGCAGAAAGAACTCGAAGGAGGTAAACTGCAGGGCCAGCGCCGAAATGAGCGGCGACATACTGACAACAAACAGCATACCGACGAAGGTTCCGATAGCCGAGGCGGTGGTGGTAAGCCCTAAGGCCACCCCGCCCTTGCCGGCCTTCGCCAAGGGATACCCGTCCAAGGCGGTCGCCGCCGCGGCGGCGGTTCCCGGTATGTTGATCAGAATGGATGAGTATGAACCGCCGTATACACCGCCGACATAGATTCCCAGCAGGGCGATCATAGCCGTTCCCTGGTTCATTCCATACGTTAAAGTAGTAAGCAGGGCCACCCCTAAGGTTGCGGTAAGCCCGGGGGTGGCTCCGAAAATAATACCCAGGATAACCGAGCCGAACAGCATCAGCACATTCCCGGGATGCATCGCTAATTCGAAAAAATTACTGAAAAACAGGCCTAAGGCGTCAACAAAAGCCATATAGTTTACCTCACTGAGTAGTAGATTAGGCTCATTAGATCGATAATACCGCCCTCATTCGGTAACGGCACTAAAAGTGCAAACCTGAATATAGGCGCCAAAATAAAAGGTACAAGAATGCTGATTAAAGCTGCTATCATAAACTTTTTTTTCTGCACAGCCGAAACGCGCGCCAAAATAAATGCAACGCAGTGCAAACCAATGATTGCCACGAGGGCAACCACATCGGTGCTGTACTTGAACAATCCGTTGATCCATTCAGCCAGACCACAGCAAAAGAGAATAAGAAAGACGAGGCTGATGGCCACATAGGTCACACTCATTTTTCTTAAAATCTCATTGGAATCTAAAAAGAATCCGATAGTGAGATAGCTGAGGAAAAACCACACCGACAGGAAAAAATCCACGCGCGGAATAAAAAGATACACTAATACTACAAATGCAATTACGATTGCTAAAAAGCGTTCCAACTGCACGCTGGTGTGCAGCTTTACCGTGCGCAGTGACTGGATGCAGTCGGCTGCACCTCCGCTGCGGATTGAAAACGCCAGCAGCACTGCCCCCAGGGCCAGCAGCGCCCCGCCGATGATAAGCGGCAGCAGGGCCGGCGATACGTACCACACATTCTTCACACCACCGTAGGTGCCCTTCATCGGCATCTTAAATGATTCGAATAAAACCCAAGCTCCAAACAGCATTAACAGGATGCTGGTAATGAAATCAGCTTGGCGAAGTTGCTTTGTCTCCATCATAGATGTAATACCCCTTTAGTGTTAAAAATCTTGTGGTCTCCACTCAGAACACACTACATATAGTAGTTATTTAGCCGGCAAGGCCCTATATATAGTGCTGCTGACCTGCGTACCACATGATTTTTAACACTATATAGCCTTTCACTCACCTTTGGTTGTATAGATTATAGCACTGAAACTGAAAATCAGGCGGTATGAACTTTGCAGTTCATACCGCTGATTTGGATACTACGGTTTCGGAATACCGATTTTGGCAGGATCTTCAACTGCAAGACCGTTCTCGGCCAGCGCCCAGGAGAGGTTCGACTGCAGGCCCTGCATGATTTCCAACGCCTCAGCACCGGTTGCACCGGAGAGTACGTAGAACTGCTCTTTGGCAAACTTGGCCAGGGCATCGGTTTTCATAGCCTGGTCGAAGGCATCCCGCAATACGTCTTTCACGTTGTCGGGAGCATCGGCGCGAACCGCAAACCCGATGGCCTGCTTGATCGGCAGGGTTTCGGTCAGTTCGGGCATGGTGTCGAATGCGGAGGGAATCTCTTTGCCGCCAATGGTAAAGGGATCTTCCACCAGCACTGCCAACGGACGCAGCTTTCCGGCACGAATCAGCTGGGCCTGTTCTGCAACCGAAGTAATAACCAGCTGCACTTCACCGGTCATAGCCGCATTCTGGGCCGGGGCCGAGCCGTCGTAGGGAATAAACTGGAAATCAGCGCCGGAGCCCTTCTCAAAGGCCAACAGGTTTACGTGGTGAATTGAGCCTGCACCACTTGCACCAGCTTTGATCGAACCGGGGTTCTTCTTGGCTGCTTCTGTGAGTTCCTTGATGGTCTCATAGGGAAGATTCGGGGTAACACTGACTACGTCCGGAGACCCGCCGACCAGGAAGAAGTCCCAGACATCCACTGTGTTGTCCCAGTCTTCAACCATAACCGCGGTGGTGGTGTTCGACTCTGAAAGACCGCAAAGGGTGTATCCATCCGGCTCTTTGGCATAGGCAGTTGCCAGACCCACCGAGCCGGCACTTCCGCCGGTCACATTGGTCACATTGATGTTTACGCCAAGCACTTTAGCCATTTCACCCATAATCACGCGGTTACAGGTATCGGTTCCACCTCCAGCACCCCACACTACGATATCGGTAATGTCACGAGCTGGATACTCCTGTGCACCTTCTGCTGATACCATACCGACTACGCACATAGCCAGCACTAAGACGAGCAGAATTTTTTTCATAACGACCTCCTTGATCTGATTTACATAAATAATTTTGTATACAATATATTGTATCATGAATTTGCACCTTGTCAATTGGTTTTTTGCCGATTCTCCCCTGCACTTTCTCATTTTTCCGCGCTTCTCTATACTTAACATATGCAGACACTCAATATTCTGTTCATAGAACCCTTCTATGGGGGCTCGCACAAGGCCTTTGCCGACGAACTCGCGCAGCACTCACGGCACAACTTCACTCTGTTCACCCTGCCGGCCCGCTTCTGGAAGTGGCGTATGCGGGGAGCGGCCCTGGAGGTGGTCCGCTGCATCCCCCGTCCGGACGAGTACGACCTGGTCGTGGCGGCCAGCATGCTCTCGCTGGCCGACCTGAAGGCCCTGTGGGGGGCCGCCTGTCCGCCGCTGATCAGCTATTTCCACGAAAACCAGCTCAACTACCCCCTCAGCCCCGGCGAAACCCGCGATTTTCACTACGGTTTTACCGATATTACCACCGGCCTGACCGCCGACCGCATCGTGTTCAACTCACACTATCACAAATCGGTCTTTTTCGAGGAGCTGCCGCGTTTTATCAGCCACATGCCGGACACCAAACCCACTTGGGTGGTGGAGGAATTATTTAAAAAAAGCGTTGTTTGCCATCCGGGTATTGCGGCCTCGGCCATCGAAACCACCCACACGCCGGGCGGGGCGTCGATAGAGCCGCCGCTGATTCTCTGGAACCACCGCTGGGAGCACGATAAAAACCCGGAGGGCTTCTTCCGGGTACTGGCGGCGGTGGCCGAGCGCGGCATAGAGTTCCGCGTGGCGGTGGTCGGCGAACAGTTCAGCCGCTACCCGCAAGTCTTCGACCAGGCGCGGGAGCGGCTTGGCGGGAAGATTGTACAGTTCGGCTATGTGGAGGAGCGGGCCGCCTACTACCGCTGGCTGCAGCAGGCGGATATCGTGGTGAGCACCGCCTATCAGGAGAACTTCGGCCTCTCGATCGCCGAGGCAGCGGCCGCCGGGGCCTTTCCGCTGCTGCCGCAGCGGCTCTCCTACCCCGAGCTGATCCCGCCGGAGTACCACTCCGCCTGCCTCTATAAAGACGAGGCGCAGCTGGAACGGCGGCTGGGCGAAATCCTGCGGACAGAGCAACCCGCGCCGGCTGGTCTGGCGGAGGCGATGCGGCGGTACAGCTGGACCACCCTGAGCGAGCAGTATGATGGGCTGTTCAGTGCGCTAGCTCATTGAGATTTTTATAATAAAAAATTGAGAAAAGCGCCGCGGGGCTGAGCCGCACGACGCTTTGGCTGCAGCCGGCTCAGGCGGCGCTGTTCTCTATCTTCTCGAATTCCAGCTGATCGGCTCCCATGG
>CAZAMY010000290.1:0-4218 GCA_964485995.1 uncultured Sediminispirochaeta sp. | reverse complement strand
TAGCACTGGAATATGACAACCACGATATATCCGAGATGACTTTATCATTATCGCGGCTGTTTCGATATAACGTGGGGAATTTGAAGGAGTTCACCACACTTGCTGATGAGCTCGAATATATTCGCGACTACCTGAAAATTCAGGAGTATCGCTTCGGCAGCCGCATACAGGTGAAGTTCGACATTCCCGAAACCGTAAAACCGGTACAAATCACCAGGTTCGTCCTGCAGCCAATTATTGAAAATGCATTCAAATACGGTCTCGAACTGCGTGGAAAGGGCGGTCTGCTGAAGATTTCCGCAGAGAAAAAACAGGACAGCCTTTACATTCACATCTACGACAATGGACCCGGTATCGAAGAAGTCCAGCTGAAGGAAATTCAGGAAACTCTTGCAAGAGAAGCCGGTATCAGCGAGATGAAAACTGCGCATGGACTTAGCAATGTAAATCTGCGTCTAAAACTGCTGTACGGTAATCAATACGGACTATTCATCGAAAGCGAATACAGCAGATGGACGGAAGTTACAGTTAAAATTCCATTTCAAATGGAGCAGTGAGATGTATAAGATTGCGATAATAGATGATGAAAAATGGATCCGCAAGCTGATCATCAAACTATTACCCACCAGGCAATTTCCAATTACCATAATCGGTGAAGCCGAAGACGGCGAAGAGGGTCTCGAGCTGCTGCAAAAATTCCGCCCGCATATTGTGATTACCGATATACGCATGCCCCTCTTGTCGGGACTCGAATTGATACAGAAGATAAAAACCACCCTGCCGCGGGCAGAGATCATCATAGTCTCCGGATATGATAATTTTGAATACGCTCATCAGGCGATCAAGCTCGGAGTCATGGACTTTCTCTTAAAGCCGGTAGAACAAACGGAGCTGCACAAGGCCATCGGCAATGCGGTGGGAAACCTGAAAGCAAGAAGTCAGCACAATCTCGAAAAAAACAACCTGCAAAGACAGGTAAAGCGCCTCGCCGCAGATTTCGTACCGCTCGTACCCGGGGATTTTGCGGAGATTAAAAACGATAAAATCAGGCAGGCCCTCAGATATATCCATGCACATTTTTCCGAACCCATCAGCCTTACCACCGTCTGCGATACGGTTGTTATAAATCAGGCCTATTTTTCTGAAATATTCAAAAAAGAGATGGGCATCGGCTTTAATCACTACCTGCAGAGCCTGAGAATTGAACAGGCAGCTGCTCTGCTGCGGGAGCGGCCCGACCTCGCCGTAAGCGACATTGCCCATATAAGCGGATTTCAGGATCCAAATTACTTTTGTCGTGTGTTCAAGAAGCATCTGAATATGACTGCACAGCAGTACCGGGAAAACCATCAGAGAGGAGCTGAGAATGGATGAAAAAACCGTGTACAAAGATTCTACCCGGCGGGTACCCGAGAGAGTAGAGGATTTGCTGCAGAGGATGACCAGAGAAGAAAAAGTGGGACAGCTCATGCAGCTGGACGGCAGAGTCGATATGCAACACCAGTACAAGACCAAGCATCCGGGCTCGTTCCTGCACCTCTTGGCGGAAGAGGCTGCCGAAGCGATAGAGCTGGCCGAAACCGATAGGCTCGGGATTCCGCTGCTGTTGGGAATCGACGCAATCCACGGGCATTCATTTTGGAAAGGAGCTACGATTTTCCCGACCCAGATAGCCATGGCCTGCTCGTGGAATGAAGCACTGATAAAAGAGTGCGCCTGCATTACCGCACGGGAGATGCGCAACACCGGCGTCCACTGGACGTTTTCACCCGTTCTGTGTCTGGCCAGGGATCTGCGGTGGGGAAGGATCGGCGAGACCTTTGGTGAAGACCCATATCTGATCGGCAGGTTTGCAAAGGCGATGATCCAAGGATATCAAGGAGATGATATCTCCGACCCCGACAGTGTGCTTGCTACCGCCAAACACTTCGCCGGCTATTCGGAAACTCAGGGCGGCCGCGATGCCTCTGAAGCAGACCTGTCCCACCGAAAATTGCGTTCATACTTTTTCCCTCCCTTTGTCGAAGCGGTAAAAGCCAGCGCGGGGTGCTTCATGACCGGATACCAATCCATCGAGGGGCTGCCGTCAACTGCAAATTCCTGGCTTCTGCGGGATGTGCTGCGGGAAGAATTGGGTTTCGAGGGTATCCTGGTGACCGACTGGGATAATGTCGGTACTTTAGTAACGGGGCAAAAAATATGTGAAGATTATACCCATGCCGCAGCTTTGGCGATAGCCTGCGGAAACGACATGGTGATGGCCACGCCGGAGTTTTTCCGGGGCGCCCTCGATGCACTCGAAAAGGGCCTGCTCGATGAGGAAGTACTCGACCAGGCGGTCCGCAGAGTGCTCAGGATCAAATTCAAGCTGGGTCTGTTCGAGGACAAGCGTCTTCCCGATCTAACTGCCGCAGAAACTGTGAGGGGAGCTCCAGAGCACCGCCGCGCGGCACTCGAGTTGGCTCGTGAGTCCGCTGTTCTTCTGCGCAACAGGGGGGTCCTGCCCCTCGATGAGCACAAGCTTTCCACCATCGCGGTCATCGGCCCCAATGCCGACGATGCCTTTGCCCAATTAGGAGACTGGTCGCTCGGCACCGGACAAACCGGAGGCAAAGAAACCCACCCGCGGGAGACTGTAGTTACCGTGCTGGACGGCATTAGGCAAAGGTTCGGCGGTGAAGTACTGTACAGCCCCGGCTGCCGCATAGACGCGGGCGCCGGTCCTACAGTAGGAGAGATAGAAGCGGCGCGGAGCATCGCCGAAAAGGCAGATGCTGTGGTTCTGGTTCTCGGTGACCAGCACCATCTGACCGGGGAGACGAAAAGTACGGCCACCCTTGAACTGCAGGGAGGCCAGCTGCAGCTGGTAAAAACGCTGCAGAGAACTCTTCAGAAAACCGGAAAGGAGCTGATCGTTGTCCTGATCAATTCGAAACCGCTGGTCCTTCCGCAAACGGTATACAAAGCGGCAGCGGTCGTTGAACAATTCAATCCGGGGATGCTCGGCGGCACCGCACTAGCCGAACTGCTGTTCGGAGACTGCAACTTTTCCGGCAAGCTGACTATTTCCTTTCCCTACCACGTCGGACAGCAGCCAGTCTTCTACTCACAGGTTCGCGGCCAGCACGGTGACCGCTACGCCGATTTGACTCAGGAACCCCTGTACGCATTTGGGGAAGGGTATTCCTATACGACCTATGACTACGGAGAACTCGTACTGCAGAAACAGCAGTTGTCCGCGCAGGACGTAGTACAGGCCTCAGTGCCAGTGACTAACACCGGAGGGATGAAGGGAACCGAAATCGTGCAGGCCTACGTCTCCGATCTGGTAACCTCCGCTACCTGGGTGCAGATGGAGCTGAAGAGCTTCGCCCGGGTGGAGCTGCAGCCCGGCGAGACCAGAACGATTGAGCTGGAGATTCCGGTACAGGACTGTTCCATCGTAAACGCTGCGGGAGAACGGGTGGTGGAACCGGGAGAGTTCGAACTGCTGGTCGGCCCTTCCTCCCGGAGAAGCGAGCTGCAGGCAGTCAGGTTTTCTGTCTCGTAGCGGACCCGTCTAAAACACACATCATAGAAGAGAAATAGCCATTTAATCCTCGGATGATGGTGGCTCTAACGATTCTACTGGATCTTCTGCAATTATTTCGGGGAAGGTTCCGACGGTGTAGGGATACTCCGGGGCTTCCGTGTCGATCATCTGAATGTTTTTCCACTTTCCGCCTCTAAACCGCAGGAACATACTGGTTCCTATCACTATGATAAAACCGATAAAAGCGAGCCAGGCAATCACCGGGTCTACTTCGAGAATCCTTATAAGCACCAGTACAACACCGGCAAACGCCCAATGAAGGGCTACAGAGACAATCATCACCCAGCGGGTATCTCCGGCACCCCGCAGGGCACCGCTAAACACGAGCTGCGCAGAGTCCGCCAATACGTAGAATGAAGCCAGCCGCAGCATGATAACCGCCATACGGCTTACCTCGGTACTCCCGCCTTCGAGCCCCGGAATAAACACCCCTACCAGGGGGCGGGCCGCTACAATAAAGAGTATCATTATGGAAAACGAATAGACCCAGGCGGTCTTAAGACCGATAAAGGCGGACTTCCGTGCCTCTAGGTAATCCCCGGCACCTACGTTTTGACCCACCAAAGCGGTAACGGCGTGGCCCATCCCGAGCATCGGCAGAAAAGCCACCACATCCCAGTTAAAGG
>CAZAMY010000289.1:0-4226 GCA_964485995.1 uncultured Sediminispirochaeta sp. | reverse complement strand
CTTATTCAGCAATCTCCGGGTCATCATCTCCCAGGTAAAATAGGGAACGGTTATCTCCAGGGCCTTACGCCCCATCCTCTTCCGGGTTTCCTCATCATTCAGCAGGTACAGCATAGCCTGGGCAAAGCCGTCGGTCTGATCTGCCGGTACCTCGACAGCACCCTCTCCGAGATGCAGATAGGCCCCGCTCTCACCGTTGTTTTTCAGGGGTGCGCGTTTCGGTTCATCACCCAGCAGGTACTCTGAAACAAAGGGTATCTTGTCGCTGCCGACCACCGGAACAGCTGTGGCGGCGGCCTCCTGAACCGACATGCCGAAGCCCTCCATGACCGAGGGGGAGCAGTATACACTGGTCAGGGCGTACAGATACGGCAGGCGTTCCGCCTCATGGCCGATCGGAATAACAAAATTTTCTACTCCGAGCTGCTTCATCAGGTCGGTCAGCTCCTCGTAAAGCTCCGGCTCGCTCTTCTCCATTGCAACGATCAAGCGGGTCTCCGGAAGCTCTGCATGCAGCTTGGCGAAAGCACGAATCAGTACATCCTTCCGCTTGGTTCGGTCGGTTCGGCTGATCTCGATAATGAAGCGCGATTTTTGCAGAGTCTGCTTAGACTCCCCGGATTTTTCGGCCAGAAAATCCCAAATTGTATCATCTTCACCAATACTGCGGGGATAATACCGGTCAGGGTCGATGCAGGGCGGTAGAAACAGACCGATTTCACGGCCGTAATCCTCCCGCATAGACTGGCGAATCAATGAACTGGTGGCGGCCACATGATCGAGCTGGGGAATAAACTCCTTCTCAGTCTCTATGCGTTCGTCCACCCGCAGCTTTTCCCAGGTCTCCGGCGGCATATTGCGCTTTTTAATCGCTCCGAGAGAATGCGGTATCCAGAGATGGGGGACCCTCTGCTCCAGCCGTGTGTTCACTTTTACTCCCAGCAGGGCCGCATCCCAGTAATTGCTAATAATTAGATCGACCCGTTGGTCCTCCTGCGAGAGTATCCCGTAGAGAGAATCTACCAGTTCGGGGATGTGCTCTTTCATGTCCTCTTTGCGAACGAATTCCTTGCTGCTGTCCTCGGTATATACGATTCGCCGGTCGGACGATTTATAGCGAAAACCGGTCCGCATTTCGCCGGTTTGCGGATGTGGATATCCCCCGCGGTTGGCAATTGTTATCTTGAAGCCAAACTCCGCCAGCACATCGGTCAGCTGGTTTACATACACATCCTGTCCGCCGGTGTCCGGTAGTCCTGAAATGACATCCCATTCGTGAACACCATGGTTTGTTATCATGAGAATGTGTTTACGATCGGACTGTACGAACTCCTCATGCATTTGTGACGTACTTTTATCGCTCATCAGTTCCTCCTCTAAAGACTACGCTTGTATCACTCCGAAATGCCGCAAGCCCTCGCGTACACCCGCAGCGTAGGGATCCTCCGCAAAGTAGAAAGTAGAAATCGGATGCTCCCTTTTCAGCTGCAGCAGTTCGGGCTTGGCATTCCCTACCACGATACCGCTCTCGAATTCGTCGAACATAGACCGGTCGTTTCCGCTGTCCCCGGCTACAATAATATTGTCAGCATCCAGTTTTTGAAGATTTATAACAAAACGGATGGCATTCCCTTTGCCGGCGGCTGCCGGGATAATATCCAAGTCCCTTCCGCTCGACCACACTACCTGGCACAATCCGTCACTGTCGTATTCGGCCCGTTTACGGACCTCCTTCACAGCCGCTTCCGGATCGGGAGCGGAGTCGAGATAACAGCTGACCTTCAGAGGGGTGTTGAACTTTTCGGGCTGCATAACCACCCCTTCAACCCCGTCAATCAGCTTCAGCGCCTCATCCCGTGAGAAATCTTCCATTAGCATGTCGCGCCACACGTGCAGGGGATCATTTCCGCGTTGGTAGGGAGGGAGGTAGATTTCAGTGCCGACCTGCGAGACTATTGCATCCGGGACCGGAATTCCCTCCTGCTCGAAACCGTCTATCACCTGCTCGAGCCTCCGGCCCGTTGAGAGTATCAAAAACAGCTCGTTTTCTGCCCGCAGTTCGTCAATTTCTGCCCGCAGAGTATCAAGCGCCGTCCTGTCGCCTGTCAGAGTGTTGTCGATGTCGGAAGCCAGTAACCACTTAACTTGCATAGTCGCCTCCTTTAAAAAAACACAGGGGTCCCGATTCAGCTGGTGCGCGAACCGTACCCCTGTGACAACTAACATTATTCATTACTTCTAGCATAATAAGAGAAAAACTGAATTTCAAGCTTTTCTGAACTGTACACCTGTTGGTTCGGGGGCTATAGTACTAGGCAATGGAAGCAGAATTGTTAGAGAAATACGCTGAAACTATACTAAAAACGGTAGCCCTGCAGCCGGGCCACTACCTTTTGATCAGCAGCGAACCGATTCACCGCCCCTTCGCAGTCAAAATTGCCGAAAAGGCCTACCGAATAGGAGCCGCATACGTCGATATAGAACATCCCCGCCGCTTCGCCCCGCGGCTCAACCGGCTGCGGGCCGATTACTGCCGGGAAGAGTACCTGGAGACTATCCCGCCGTCCCTGCAGGAGCTCAGCCGCCGGCGGATTGATGAAAAATGGGTGCACATCAGCATCGGCGGAGAGGAGCATCCGGATGCGATGGAAGGAGTCGACCCGCAGCGCTCGAAACTGCTGAATCACGGCTATGCACCGATTCGCCGCGAGGAGATAAGCGCCCGCATAAATGCAGACATACAGTGGCAGGGCTGCTACCTGCCGACACCGAACACAGCAGCCCGTATGCTGAACTGCGCGCCTTCCCAGTCCGCCGCAGATCGAGCCTTTGCCTATTTGGCCGATATCCTCATGCTGGACGATGCCGCTCCCGCTTCCCGCTGGCTGGAAAAAGTAGGTGAGCTGCACCGGCGAAGCGATGCCCTCACCGCCGCCCGTCTGGCTGCTCTGCATTTCTCCGGCCCCGGTACCGATTTAACGGTTGGATTGCCGGAACATCACAGGTGGCTGGGAGGTGCGTTTACCACGACCGACGGCACACAGTTTCTGCCTAATCTGCCGACGGAGGAGGTCTTTACCTCGCCGCACCGCCTGAAGACGGAAGGGCGGGTGGCGGTAACCCGTCCGGTGATGGTCAAGGATGTCGGCGGCCAGCTGGTAGACGGGGCGTGGTTCGAGTTCGAAAACGGCCGGGTGGTTGAATTCGGCGCTGAAAAGGGGAAAGCAGCCCTGGAAGAACTGCTCAGCTTTGACGAAGCAGCCGCTTATCTGGGCGAGGTAGCGCTGGTCGATAGTAACTCGGCTATTTTCAGATCGGGACAGTTATGGCGAAATACCCTGCTGGATGAAAACGCCGCCTGTCACATTGCCCTCGGACGCGGCATCTCGACTGCCCTGCAGCACGGTGAGAAGCTGAGCGATCAAAAACTGCAGAAACAGGGAATCAACATTTCAACAATTCATACCGATTTTATGATCGGCAGTCCGGATATAGAGGTGCGCGGAACCAGCCTCGACGGGCGGGAGGTAAATATCATCACCGATGGTGTTTTCCGGATTTAGCCTTTAGAAATGCAGGGCAGCACCTGCCTCGGTCATCAGGCGCCGAGTCTCCTCCGATTCTAGCAGATTCACTCCACCGAAGAGAAGCAGCCGGCCGAGATGAATGTTCAGTTTCGCCTCTACCTGTCCAAAGGTAATATCCGGAAAAAACATCCCGCCTGTCCGCAGGTGCAGTGAAAGCGGGCGAAAGGGATACATTCTGAACCAGCTGCCGAAGGCCCATCCGTCGCGGTCAAGCACTCCATCGAAGAAAGCGCCTTTCCCATAGGCGGTCCATGTGAAAAAGTCGTTCTGCACTATCGAGAAATCCAAACCGGCGGTGGTGATGTGCAGTTCATCGCTGCCGTCAGAGATCAGCCGGTAGTCTACATCCGGCCCGAAAAAGGGAGTAAACCTGCCCTGCAGGCTGGCCACAGCTCCGTACTCCCCCTCCTCGGTCATGAGGGCTCCGGAACTCAGCTCGAACCAATAACGCTTGGCCCCCTGCCTGCGATAACTGACCTGGGGTCGTTCTTCACCGCTCTCTATCTGTACATTGGAAAAGTCGTAGTTGATAAAATTGCGCGGACGTCCCTCTGCCAGTCCGCGGGAAAAGCTGACCGGAGGCGCATACGGGTAGGCGGAGTAATACACGCCGTTATTGTGGATTGCCCAGGCGAAAAT
>CAZAMY010000288.1:0-4238 GCA_964485995.1 uncultured Sediminispirochaeta sp. | reverse complement strand
CCCGTGCCCGGCTGACCGCCCCCGGCGGCGCCATCTACAGCTCGTACAGTTTCAGGTACTCGTACAGCTCTTTGAAGCGCTCTTCCATCGAACCGGCCAAGGCCCGTCCGATTGCCCTGCGCAGCCCCGGCAGCAAAAGAAACAGACCGAGCACATCCCCGATGAATCCCGGGGTAATCAGCAGCACCGCCGCCACCAGGAGCCCCGCCAGTTCAAAGAACTCGACCCCCGGATAATATCCCTGTTTGATCCGCGAATGCATTGTCTCCAGCACCCCCCGAATTACCAGGAAGGCCAGAAAAAGCCCGAGCATCCCGGTAGCGGTTACCACCGCCATCAGCGCATGCTTCGGAACCAGATCTACCAGCTGAAGCAGCACATACATATCCGCTATCGGAATAAGCGAGAGAAGGAGTATGAGATACAGCAGTCTCAGGATAAAACCGCTGTCTAAAAACCGCATTAAGGATCGAATTTCCAACATAGCAGAAAAAGAGTACCATAGAGACCGGTCGTATACAAGCCGCCCGCCGGCCCGTTTCGCTCTCGGCGAGAAATCCCGTTTACAAACTCTCTGCAAGTTTGTTCCCCCCGCCGCTCTGAACGCGTACTATATGTATAAAAAAAGGGAAAAAAGTGTCTGTAATCATGTATGTCGATTCTCACGGGCCGAGCCACTCCCTGGTGCGCAGCACCTTCCCCAGCCTTACCATCAAGTCTGTTTACTCTCCCGAATATTCACTGGAAGAGCTGCAGTCAAACCCACCCGATCTCATCATTACCGAAATCGATTTTTATGGATTTGATGGATACGTGTTATTAGAACGGATGATCCGCTGCCCAGAACATGTGCCGGTAGTAGTCCTCAGCTCTCTGAGCTCGCCGTACAACGTGGTTCGAGCCCTGCGAACCGGGGCCGAGTATTTCTTCCCGAAGCCCTTCGATCCGGACCGGTTTCGCAGCTATATACATAAGCTGCTCACCTTCATTCACCATTCCCGGCTTTCCTCAGCCGGGCTCCACGCCGGAGCAGACCCGCTCGAGGCCTTTGCCGGCAGGTCCAGAGCCCTGGAAAAACTCAAATACCACCTGCGCCTGTACGCCGAAGCCGCCGCCCCGGTTCTCATTACCGGGGAAAGCGGCAGCGGCAAAGAACTGGCTGCCCAAACCCTCCACAAGCTCTCTCCGCGCCGTAACGGCCCCTTCAGAACTGTTCACTGCGGTGCAATCCCCGCCCCCCTGCTGGAGGCAGAGCTGTACGGCAGCGAGCCGGGCGCCTTTACGGGGGCTACCCGCCGGCCCGGCCTCTTCGAGCAGGGCGACGGGGGAACGCTGTTTCTGGATGAAATCGGAGAGATGTCCGCACAGGGACAGATGAAGCTGCTGCGGATAATCGAAGCCCGGCAGATCACCCGTATCGGCGGACGCAAACGCATCCCCATAGATGTGCGCATTGTCTGTGCCACCAACCGCGACCTGCAGCAGCTGGTAACTGAGGGGCTGTTTCGGGCTGATCTCTACTTCAGGATTCACACCCTGCCGATTGCGCTGCCAACGCTGCGCGCCCGCAGGGAGGATATCCCGGAGCTGGCACTGCAGTATCTGCGCAGCCAACCGTACCAGCGGCCGCAGTCCGAGTCGACTGAAGGCAGCGCCGCCCCCGATCCGCCTATTTCCTATTCCGCCCTAATCAAGCTCGCTCAGTACGACTGGCCGGGGAACGTGCGGGAGCTGCGCAATACCCTGCAGTTAGCCCAGGTACTGGCGCGCGGCAGGACTATCAAAGCCGAGCATATTCGGGTTGCCTATTGAGCGGTGCAAAGCCGGAGGCTCAGTTGAGTATACGAAAATCCTCAGCGAGAAGCACGGGAAAGCGGTTGCCCTGCTGATCCTCGCCGTAGCCGAGATAGCGGCCTATCAGTAGAATCTTCGCATGCAGCGGAATCTCGTTCTCCGAGGTTTCGCGGCTGCGGGGTTTCGGAATGGTTCCGACGAACTGCGGACCGCGCAGCTGCACGTAACAACGATAGATCTCCAGCTCTTCCCCATCGACCCAGCTGCCGGAGGAGAGTTCGAGGATCCCCAGAAAATCCTGCTCAGAATCGTTTACCAGCTGCCGGGATGAGACCACCCCGTCGACCGTCAGATAGCGGTCCTTTGGAATGCCGCCTACATCACCAGCCGACACCTGTGCAGCCAGCCGCTCAAGGGTCATTTCGAAGGCCAGCACCTCTTCCAGCTGGGGCAGAGAGGCTGCTTGTGAGTTCTGCGATTGTGCCGGCATAACCGACACAACCATGGTCAACATCACTACAATGAGACCTGTACTTACTACTTTGGACCGCATAATGGACCTCTTTTCCGGGACTCTTTTCACTTTGATTGTATGGCTTTATTATGGAGGGGTCAAGTTTTCGTGGATCTATTTAAATCTATTTGATTTTTTCAGTATAATGGTCGATAAAAAAAAGAGAATTACTATACATTAATTCTGGGAATAAATCGATATTATCCTGATAAAGTATTAGATGTAGTGTATACTTTTTGAGGAGAAAGGTTTGACAAATATTGATTACCTGAATAAGATTGTAGTGAACGTGAGAAAGTATCGTAAGATTGAGAGGTTTCATGAATAACAACGATATTGTACCAGGCTTTGACGATGAAAAAGACGATAGTCTCAAAATTCGTCTTGAAAAAATCGATAAAGTTGAAGGCTGCCTCGTATTGTATCTGACAGGATATATCGATACGTATAACTCAAATTTCTTTCAGAAAAGAGTAAGCAAAGCTGTTGAAAACGGTTTTTCGCGTCTTATTTTTAACTGTGCCGGGCTCAACTATGTGTCCAGTACGGGCATCGGATCGTTTACTGCATTTCTGAAAGCAGTAAAACCGCGGGGCGGAGACATTGTGCTGCTGGACATACAACCAAAGGTATATGAGGTGTTCCAGCTGCTCGGGTTCTCTCAATTCTTCAATATCAAGGATAATCTGCAGGAAGCTATCGAGTTCTTCAACTCCGCCGGTAAAACCGGCTCTACAGATGTGTTTCCTAAGATATTCAAGTGCCCAATCTGTTCAAAGAAACTGAAAGCCACCAAGCCGGGGCGTTTTCGATGCAGCGAATGCAAAACCATATTGGCAATCGACAATTCAGGACAAGTCTTTTTAGGTTAGCATTCGTACCCACTTGAGCAAGTAAGGGGAGAGTGCATTATATGAACAAAATCGAAAGTTATCTCATCAATCTCGGTGTCACCTATGCAGAACTCGGTGAAAACACATGGATTATCAACGACCCGGACAACGGCCTCGAACAGGTAGCTGTTGCGGTAAATGAACCTCTTGTGGTAGTTCGGGTAAAAGTGATGAACGTTCCATCCAGGGACCGGGAAGAGTTCTATCTCAAACTCCTACAGCTGAACGGTTCCGACCTCATTCACGGGGCCTATGCAGTAGTCGAAAATGACGTTATTTTAATAGATACACTAAACTACGAAACTATGGATCTGGAGGACTTTCAGGCGACTATCGATGCGGTCAGTATGGCACTTACCGAACACTACTCACTACTCTCCAGTTATCGTAACTAAGTAGTATTCAGAGGAACACACATGGGATTTTTTGAAAGATTCAAACGAATGATAAAAAGCAATCTCAATCAGATGATCAGCCGGGCCGAAAATCCCGAAAAGATGCTGAATCAGCTGATTACCGATATGAACCAGCAGCTGGTCGAGTCGAAAAAGAGCGTCGCCTCGGCAATTGCCGACGAGAAAAAGCTCGAGCGGCTGATGAACAACGCCTTAGCCCAGTCCCGCGAATGGGAAGAGAAGGCCCGCACGGCGGTTTCCGCCGGTAAGGATGATTTAGCCAAGCAGGCCCTGGTCCGCAAACAGGAGTTCGACGGCCAGGCGCAGCAGTACCGCGAACAGTGGGAAGCACAGCACGAGTCGGTCGAAAAGCTCAAACAGGCTCTGCGCCAGCTGCAGCAGAAAATTGAAGAGGCCCAGCGCAAGAAAAACCTGCTGATCGCCCGCTCCAAACGGGCCGATGCCCAGCGGCAGATCCAGGAGACTATCGGTAACCTGGACAACAACTCGGCGTTCGAGGCATTCGACCGGATGACCCGCGAAATCGAAGACAAAGAGGCCCGCAACGCCGCTATCGAAGAGATGGAGTCCACCGGCCCCGATGACGACCTCGAAGCTGAGTTCGCCAAACTGGAGAACTCC
>CAZAMY010000287.1:0-4257 GCA_964485995.1 uncultured Sediminispirochaeta sp. | reverse complement strand
GTCACTCCGTGCCGCTCCAGCGCAGCTGCTGACATCAGACGGTAATATAACCCCGCCCCGGTGCCCCATGAGCTGCGGAGGGCCGACTGAAACCAGTGGCTGATCTGCTCCTCGTCAGCCTCCAGCAAGCCGCTCTCCGCCGCCCGGGCGGCGATGTAGGCAGCCCGCGCTCCGGCCACCCCACGGGCGGTCAGCTCCAGGCCGTCGGCAATCTCGGCTATCTGCTCCCACTGCCGCCGGCTGATCAAGCGGTCGATCAGGTTGTAGACCACGTCGGTGAAGTAGTTCGGATCATCCCACTCGGTTGCCGCTTCCGGCAGGCGCGAGACCGCCGCAGCGGTGTTCGAGCGGAACACACAGTCGAAAATATACCACAATATTCGCTGCCGTTCCGCTTCCGGGGCAATTTTCAGCGCCCGCGAGTAGAGCCCCTCCGCCCAGGAAAAGCGCCCCAGCTTCCGGCTCAGGTAGCCCTCGGTCTCCAGCATCCAAAACAGCGCCTCTTCGGCTCCGGCTTTCTCACCGGAGGCTTCAATCTCCTCCAGGCTGCGGCGAACCCGCTCGGCATCGGCATAGGCCTCCCAGATGCGTCCCGAATAAAGACTGCTCAAGGCAAACTCGTCAGTAATCACACCGCTCAGCAGATCGTACCGTCCGGCTGCCGAACGCATAAAATCGTGGTAATGCGTGAAGGCGGTGCCGTATTCCCGACGCCCGTAGGCGTATTTTGCCAGCAGCAGGCTCCGCTGTACCGTCGAGAACGGCTCCTTCGGCAGCGCAGCTAAATTCAGTTCGCCCGCATCCGCGAACAGCTCCAGAGGCAGCTCTTCCCGTGGAAAGCTGATAATCAGCTCTATCAGCTGGGCCGGCCAATCCGGGTGGCCGGTGCGGCGCCCCAGCTTCACGTCGACCAATCGAAACCTGGCCTGCAGGTCGGGCGACGCTTCGGCGCTTATCAATCCGCGATACCGCTGCATCGCCGGCTTGAGCCGGTCAAAACGCTCCAGTTCCAACAAAGCCGAAACATACTCGACCACTGCCTGCAATCCCACATTCCCGCTGCGCCGGGCTGCCTCGAAGGAATCGAGCAGGATATCCCACTTACCGAGATACGCCAGCAGCTGCAGGTGCTGCTCTACTGCGTGCCCGTGCAGCCCGCTATCAGACTTGGCAGCCGCATACGCCAACAACCGCTCGGCAGCTACAAAATGCTCCTTCCGTTCCGCATGGATACCGAGAAACAGAGCCGCCTGCGGGCTGTAACGATCCACCACTTCCGGGCCCAGAGCTCCGGAGGCGATATTCTCGAACAGCGCTTCGGTTTGATATGGTTCCTCGAGATGGAGAGAATCAATTAAATTCTGAAGGTTCGTTTCACTGTGATCGCGTGCCGGTAGCGGCCCGAGACACAACAAAAGCAGCAGCAGTAAAAGGCTACTTCTTTTTAGGGATAAATATACTGTTTTCTGCGTAGATGACGTCCGGGTTACGTATTTCGTTTTCTTCTGCGATCTGATCATATAGCCAAGGGTTGTCGTAAAAGCTGGATGAAATCTCCCAGAGTGTATCACCCCACCTGATTTTGTACCATACCCCGCCGGTAAACTCCACTTGTTCCCGGCTCGGTGTCACCGCCGCCTCGCCCTCACCGGGGCTCACACCAGCTGAGGGCTGCGCTTCGGCACCGTCGCCGGCTGGCTCTTCAGCCTGGGGCTGAGTCTCGGCAGCCTCCGGCTGTTCCTGCGCTTGTTCCTGCTCCTGCTGGGCCTGCAGCTGTGGGGCTGCCTCTTCGTCGGCCGCCATAAACACAAACAGATACAGCAATGCACCGATCAGGCCGAGCGCCAAAATCACTAACAGGGCCACCAGAATGGGCCGCGCTTTGGAGCGGGGCTCCTGCTCGGCCTCCTCTTCGGTTTCTTCTTCTCCCAGTTCGGCCTCTGCCGCCTCTTCCGGCTGATACACATCTTCCTCACCGGCTTCGACTTCCTCTTCTGCGAACTGACCGAACTCGTCATCAAGAGTCGCGAGCTCATCACTCTCTTCGAAATCGGCTTCAAAATCCGGTTCGGAGAGATCATCTTGGTTGAACTCGGTAAAATCGCTCTCTTCAGAAAGATCTTCCTCCGTTTCTTCGCCGAATATGTCCTCGAGTTCAGTGTCCTCTTCCTCAAATGAGAAATCGGGGACTTCATACAATCCGGATTCATCCAGGTTTTGCAGGCCGACGGAGAGACTCTGTTTGGAACCACTCTGCTTGTCTTCGGCAACACTTTCGAGGTTCCCCTCCGCATCCACTCCTACTACCAGATCTATTTCGGCATTCCCTTGGCTATCTGGAGCGATATTCTCCACCAGCAGACTGCCGATATAGGCGGCCTCCTCCATCGCTTCGCCGGCTCCTTTATACAGATCTATTTGAACACTTTCCTGGTTATCTTTAACCGTAGTAAGCACGAGGCGTTTTCGCTGGGCGACCCCTTCATCCAAAATGGGATAAAAACTACCGTCAGCGACTTTTATTCCAATTTTACCTTTATCCACGTGATCCCTCCATATAGCAATTCAAATTTTGGATGTCCTGTGGACCTCCAAAGTTTGAATTTGCATCATTTTGTTAGCATAACCATATATTTCTAAGCATATAGAGGCATTAAAACTTTAGAGAGTGCAAAGCTCTCTTTAAAGTTTTAATTGCTGCCCTCCATAAGGATTTCTTGACTTGGTAATTAAAGAACACCATAATGTGCTTATGTTACCAGTTGCTGTAATCGTCATACCAAGCGTCGTTGCGGTCGTCGCTATCTTATTAATTCTCGTCGTATCAGGCAGAAAAAATAAGACAGACGCCTCCAAAAACGGAAAAAATAGCCGTAAAAAGAACAAACAGGTCCTGCTCAAAGAGGCAAACCGACGTCTTTCACAGAATCCGAAGGATGCCGAAGCCCTGCAGGTAGTCGGCCAGAACCACCTCGAAGAGGGGCGCTACGAAAAGGCGATGCGGACGTATGAGATGCTGATCGACCTCTGCGCAACCGATAAAGAGCTGGACGAGTTCGATTTCACCCTCAAACACGCCATCTCAGCACTACGCGCACAGCACCTCAAAGAGGCCTACAAATCCTTCAAGCTCGCCCGTACAATGAAACAGGATGTCTTCGAGGTTAATTATAATCTCGGTTACCTAGAATATAAAGCCAAGAATTTCGAAAAAGCAGCTTCCATGCTGCAGCAGGCACTGCAGCAGCAGCCCGAGCATGTCCAGACGCTCAAATACCTGGGCATGACCCATCTCAAACTGAAACGATACAAGGATGCAGCCACATCGCTGCGCAAGGCCCTCGATTTAGAGCCGGAAGACAAGGAAGCCCTCTTCGCCCTGGGGCAGTGTTACTACAACATCGGGAAGAATGATCAAGCGCTGCAGGTGTTCTCGCATCTGCGTACCGACGCGAACATCGGCCCGACCGCCGCTCTCTATTCCGGCAGCATTAACATGAAGGCCAAACGGGTCGATCAGGCAATCATGGACTTTACCATCGGTCTGCGGCATGAAAACATAAAAATCGACAACAAACTGGAACTCATGTACCGCCTGGCCCTGGCCTACATCACCCAGCAGCAGATAGGCGAGGCGATCAACCTGTTGGAAGACATCCAGAACATGCGGCCGGCCTACAAAGACGTGCACTCGCTCATTCAGCAGTACAGCGAGCTGAACCGCAACGAAAGCCTGCAGACCTACCTCATCGCGCCAACCTCCGACTTTGTGGCCCTCTGCCGCAAACTCAGCCTTACCTTTTTCCCCAAGGCCAAGATCAAGATAACCGACATAAGCATGCACAAAAGCGAATACGCCGACATTCTGGCCGAAGTGAGCACCGTGAAGTGGGAAGACACCGTCCTGTTTCGCTTTGTCCGCACCACCAACCAAATTGGCGAACTCCTTTTGCGCGATCTGTATGCCAAAGTGAAGGAGCTGAAGGCGGGCCGCGGGGTATGCGTCACCGCCGGCGATTTTTCCGAGGGGGCCCAGGCCTTTGTCGAGGCACGGCTCATAGATTTAGTGGAAAAGGATCAGCTGCTGAATAAAATGAAACAGGTTCAACGCAAAGGCATGTAAAAGCGGCACAGATGTCGCTCTTCCTCTAAAAAGGGCACATTCACCGGCTCAATCTCTACCTCGAGTTTCCGTTCCCGGGGCAGCTTTTTCAGCTGCGCATCGATGGTATCCCGCCGGCCGGAATAAAAGCATAT
>CAZAMY010000286.1:0-4260 GCA_964485995.1 uncultured Sediminispirochaeta sp. | reverse complement strand
AGATGACGGCAAGCTGGGGGTTTTCTTTTCCGGCCAGTGCCCGTTTTACGTCCGGCATGCAGTCTCCGCTACCATGGGGGTTCCCGAAGAGCAGGTGAGGGTGCAGCAGGCGGTTACCGGAGGGGCGTTCGGCGGTAAAGAGCATTACCCCGACGTAATTTCCACTCCGCTGGCGGTAGCGGCGAAAAAGATTGGAAAACCGATCGGTCTGTTTTTCGACCGGGTCGAAGATATAAGTGTTACCCCCAAACGCCATCCCAGCGTAACTCGTTTCAAGACGGCTCTCGATGAGGACGGAAACGTGATTGCAATGGATATCGATGTGCGGCTGGATGCCGGCGCCTATGAGAGCTGCTCAATGGTCGTCTTGCAGCGGGCGATTTTCTCCGTAAACAGCGTCTACAATATCCCCAACGTGAAGATTCACGGCCGGGCCTTTGCCACCAACAATGTACCCTCCGACGCGTATCGCGGCTTCGGTGCTCCACAGGGGCTGTTTGCAATGGAGGCCCATATGAGCCACATCGCCCGGGCCATCGGTGCCGACGAGTTGGAACTGAAACAGCGCCATATGCTGAAGCAGGGCGATGCGACGGTTACCAACGGCCGGATTCACGAAGAGGTGAAACTGCCGGAGATGATCGCGCGCATCGAGGAGATGTCCGCTTACCGTAAGAAGCTGAAAGAGTACGAACCGGGTTCCTGGAAGGGAATCGGTCTCTCCCTGTTCAACCACGGCAGCGGATTCACCGGCAATGGCGAGCAGGAGATTATCAAGGGTGTAGTGAAAATGCGCAAGCGTTCGGATGGAATCGTAGACCTGCTGGTCTCCAATGTTGAGATGGGGCAGGGGCTGCAGACAACATTCCGTAAGATTGCCGCCATGGTGTTGCAGTTACCCGTTGATTCGGTTGTATATAACGACCCCAACACCGATATGGTACCCGATTCCGGGCCCACCTGTGCCAGCCGTTCGATTGCTGTTGTCGGTTACCTGGTGCAGGAAGCGGCCAAGAAGCTCAAGGACCGCTGGGGAGAGAGCGATGTAGTGGAAGTGAGCCACCAGTATCAGCCCCCCGAAGGGCTGGTACCCTGGGATCAGGACAACCTGCAGGGCGATGCCTATCCCTCCTACGGCTGGGGGGTGAATGTGATCGAAGTCGAAGTGGATCCGCTGACCTACGAGGTGACCACTAAAGGTATTTGGGCGGTGCATGATGTCGGCGTGGCGATCGACGAGAAGGTTGTGGAAGGCCAGGTTGACGGCGGTATTATCCAGGCCCTGGGCTATGGAAGCCTGGAGAAACTGGAATCGAAAGATGGCCGGTTTCAGCAGAAAACCATGGCCGATTACACCATCCCTACCTCAATGGATTTTCCAAGAATTAAGAGCGCATTGGTGGACAATCCCTATGAGTTCGGCCCGTTCGGCGCAAAAGGCGCCGGAGAGCTGGTATTCGACGGGGCTGCGGCTGCTTTCGCCGACGCCGTACAGATGGCGATAGATGGCGATATAAAGCAGATACCGGTGACCCCTGAGTACATAATGGAGGTGCGCGAAAATGCCCACAGTTAAGTTTACAGTAAACGGCGCAAGCCATTCGATAGATACCGATCCACTGCGGCGCCTTCTGGATGTGCTGCGAGAGGATGTGAGACTGACCGGAGTCAAAGAGGGCTGCGGCGAAGGGGAGTGCGGCGCCTGTGCTGTGTTGAAAGACGGCGTGCTGGTCAACTCCTGCATGATTCCGATCGGCACCTGCGAGGGATCCGAAATTGTGACTCCCGAGGGGCTGCGTGAGACCGCCCAGGGAAAGGCGATTATCGATGCCTACGGTGAATCCGGTGCGGTGCAGTGCGGCTTTTGTACCCCCGGCATGATGATGGCCACCGAAGCGCTGCTGCGGAAAAATCCCAAGCCTACCGAGGATGAGGCCCGCGAGGCGCTGTCGGGCAATCTCTGCCGCTGTACCGGCTACGATATGATTATTGACGGTGTGCTGAAAGCCGCCGAAAGGGGGGAGGGCTTATGGTAGACTCTTATCGACCCCTCTCCCTCAAAGAGGCCCTCAGCCTGCGCTCCGAGAAGGGCGCGCTGCCCTTTGCCGGCGGCACCGACCTGATGGTCCGTTACCGTTATGAGTCCGGCGCAATTCCCGACTATCCGAAACCGATTATGTTCGTGAACCACCTGGAAGAGTTGCGGGCGATTCGCCGGGTAGACCACGGTCTTTCGATTGGCGCGGCAGTAACTATGACCGAAGTGCTGGAAAGTGACGAGGTACCGGCCATCCTGAAGGAGGCGGTGGTGACTATCGCCGCTCCGGGGCTGCGGAATGCCGCAACACTGGCGGGCAACATATGTAACGCTTCACCGGCCGGCGACTCGATCTGTGCGCTCTATGCCCTGGATGCGGGAGTGAAGCTGCAGAGCCCAAGGGGCGAACGAATTGTTCCCATTGATCGGTTTATTACCGGTCCGGGAAAAACCGAATTGAATGCGGATGAAATTCTCACCGAGATCATTGTGCCGCAATACCGGTCTACGCTCCATCTGTTTAAGAAGGTCGGAACTCGCCGGGCAAACGCTCTGACGAAACTTTCGCTGGCGGGCGTAGCCCGTATCTCCGGTGAGCGGATCGATGAGATACGCATAGCCATCGGAGCGGTGGCGCCGACGGTGGTGCGGTCTATTGAACTTGAAAAGCGTATGGAGGGGCGCAGCATAAGCGAGGTAGCCGAAGAAGCCGAGGATATTCTGGGTGATTATGACACCCTCGTCCAGCCGATCGACGACCAGCGCTCCACTGCAGAATACCGCAAGCGGGTGGCCATGAATCTTGTGCGCCACTTTTTGCTCGGCGTAGTACTGCAGCAGAAGGGAGCCTAAGGAGAGGCATATGGCACGAATACTATTGAAAGACGTCTTCTACCTGCACACCTCGGCCGACAGCGAGGCGCAGCGTAATGTGGACGTATTAATTAACGACAATCGTATCGAGAAAATAGCTAAAAACATCGATTTCAGCCCTATCAATGAGGACCGGGTAATCGACTGCTCGAAGCACGTGGTAGTGCCCGGCTTTGTAAACACGCATCACCATTTTTATCAGACTCTGACCCGTAACTTGCCGGCGGTACAAAACGCCGAGCTATTCGACTGGTTGAAATACCTCTACGATGTGTGGAAGAAGATCGATGAAGATGCGGTCTATTACTCATCGCTGCTGGCAATGGGCGAGCTGCTGAAAACCGGCTGTACTACCAGCACCGACCACCACTACTTGTATCCCCGCGGTTTCAAGAGCGACCTGATGGGGCTGCAGTTCAAAGCGGCCGAAACCCTGGGAATGCGCTTTTCGCCGACCCGCGGATCGATGTCGCTGAGCAAGAAAGACGGCGGCCTGCCCCCCGATTCGGTGGTGCAGACCGACGACGAGATCCTTGAGGACAGCGAGCGGGTGATCAAACAGTACCACGACGACAGCGAGTTCTCGATGCGCAAGATCGTTCTGGCCCCCTGCAGCCCCTTCAGCGTGACCGAAGATCTGATGAAGAAGTCGGTCGATCTGGCCCGCACATACGGGGTGCGGCTGCACACCCACGTGGCCGAAACCTACGACGAGAACGACTTCTGTATCGAAGTCTACGGACGCCGGCCGCTGAAGCTGATGGAGGACACCGGCTTTATCGGTGAGGATGTCTTCTACGCCCACGGAATCCACTTCAACGATGAGGAATTGGATGTGCTGGCCAAAACCGGCACCCACATTGCCCACTGCCCTTCGAGCAACATGCGGCTGGGGTCGGGAATCTGTCGGGTAACCGAGATGATTCCCAAGAATATCAATGTGGGCCTGGCGGTGGACGGATCGGCATCCAACGATGCATCGGATATGCTGGGCGAAATGCGCAATGCCCTGCTGCTGCAGCGGGTCAAGTACGGCGCCGCCGCAGTAACTACCCGGGACATATTCCGCCTGGCCAACGAGAACGGGGCTAAACTGCTTGGTTTCCCGAAGATCGGCCAGTTGAAAGAGGGGTGGGCAGCCGATATGGCGATTTTCGATGTGCACAAGCTCGAATATGCCGGTTCCCTCTCCGATCCGCTGGCGGCGCTGCTGTTCTCCGGATACAACCACGGCACCGATTACACCATAGTAAACGGCCGGGTGGCGGTTGAGCATGGCCGGCTGGTCGGTTTTCCGGAGGAGGAGCTGACTCAAAGGGCGAATGCGATTGCCGCCCGGATGCTGGAGG
>CAZAMY010000285.1:0-4260 GCA_964485995.1 uncultured Sediminispirochaeta sp. | reverse complement strand
CAGCGGCAGCAGTTTTAACTCCGCCTGGGAGCAGGTTGCTGAATCCACAGTAAACTTCGTCACCAAGACCTTCGGGAACCCGACCAACAGCACCTCGGCCACTCAGGGCATAGCGCTGGAGGTCGAAGCCGAGCCGCAGGCCCAGATATCAGTTTGCATAAACGGCACAAGCCATCAGGTGACACTGCAGGAACTGCCGCAGCGCGCCTTTGTCGGCTATACCGGCGGATTCGACTCACCGGCCTTCAAACTCCACCGGGCACCCGGCGAAGAGGAGTTCATTTGGAGCGGCTCGTTGGAAGATCACGACCGAAGCCCCGGCTACTACTACCTGCGCGGACGGCAACAGAACGGTGCATGGGTCTGGAGCTCGCCGGTCTGGCTGGAGTAGTGGCTACTCGAACTCCCCCGATTCTGGGCTGTATGCATCCGGCTTGTTAAGCAGTGCCCCAGGCGGGGCCTGGATCCAGCCATTCAACAGCGGGTCGCCGGTCGATTCCATCCAGCAGCGTAGTTGAGCATCGAGCTCCGACTTCACTCCTCGATACTCCGGATCGCTGCTTAGATTGCGGCTTTCAGTCGGATCAAGCGCAAGATCATACAACTCCTCTACAGCGACCTCCTCGGAAAAATACCCGTGCCGGTACAGAAAGTCTTTGCCGGCCGAATCATCCACATTCACCGCTAAACGATGCGCTGCCGGGGACGAGCGGCGAATCAACTTGTAACGCCCGCTACGGACCGCCCGGGCCGGTTCGTAGGCGGCATGAAACGAGGTTTCGGTGAATAGGTGCGAATGGAGCTCCCCTTTTTCTCCCCGAATTAGAGGCAGCAGAGAGCTGCCCCGCAGCGTATGGGGTGCTGGGGTCCCCAGTAACTCACAGATAGTGGGATACACATCCAGCTGACTGACCATGGCATCAACTACCTGTGGATCGTAACCGGGCAGCCGCAGCATGAGCGCAACCCCGGTCCCGCTGTCTTTTAGAGTAGCTTTCATATCCGGAAACGCCGGACCGTGGTCGGTAGTAAACAGTACCAATGTATTCCGGGCAAGATCGGTTCGTTCGAGTGACTGCATAACTATCCCGACACATTGATCGACTGTTTCGACGGCCCGGTAAAAAGCGGCTGTATCTTTACGGTGTTCAGGAGTGTCAGGGAGCGGATGCGGGGGACGAACCCAGTCGGCCCGGCGGTCCCGGCCGGGCTGTGTGTCAGACGCAGCCGGAAAGGGGCGGTGGGTATTGAGCATACCGAAAGAGAGAAAGAACGGCTCGGCAGCAGCTTCTCCGGCAGCGGTGGGGGAGATGCGGGCTGCGTAATCCTCTATATACTCCGCCGCATGGCGGGCATTCTGCAGGTCGTAGTCTGCTAAAGCGTCGATCTCGTGATCGTAATACTCGTCCGGATTATCCAACACCTGGTCATATCCGATTAGATCTTTCTCGGGCGCCACATGCTGCACCCCGCACAGCGCAGTGGCATAGCCTGCTTTTTTGAGGTGGGACACAATGTGCATTTGATACTCATGTAAGGCAAAACCGCGATGGGCCAGTCCGAACATTCCATTTTCATGCGGGTAAGTACCGGTCAACAAACCGGCGCGGCTCGGCGAACAGGTCGGCGCCACGCTGTGGGCATTTCGAAATAGCAAAGCGTGTTCTGCAAGATTCTGCAGGTTCGGAGTATCGACCGGATACCCGTAGGGGCCGATACAACGCCCGGTATCGTGGGTGTGAATATACACAATATTCAGCATAACTAGCAGCTCCTAATACAAAGGTTTGCATAAAACGGATTGATATACAAGTATTTTTTGTACTTATGGGTCATATTTACCCATATTACCTAGAAATTTTCATTTGACATATGCAATTTTTGGATTTATAGTGTAAATATATTGCAAACGATTGCATATGAAGAAGAATATTACCATTAAAGACATTGCAGAACTTGCCCATGTAAGCCCATCTACTGTTTCACGGGGACTGAACGACAGCCCGTTGGTAGCTGAAAACACGCGTGCCCGCATTCAACAGATTGCGCTGGAGCACGGGTTCACTTTCAATACCAGCGCCCGCAGCCTCATCACCCGTAAAACCGGAATCATCGGGTTGATCTACCCTGAACACTTCAATGAATACCAGCACTCTTTCTATCTCACCCTTCTTATGAACAAAATCAGAGATGAGCTGGAGGAACATGAGTACGACTTGGTGGTAAAATTCCGCACCAACAAGAACGGAACAGCGAATAACATCCGCCAGCTGATCAACGGCAAAAAGGTGGACGGCCTTATTCTGGTGCATTCAAAAATGGAGCAGGATGACTTCGATTTTCTGCATGACAACGGGGTGCCGTTTGTATTGCTGCAGGCCAAACAGTACTATGTCAATATAGACCATGAAAACTGGGTCTTTGTCGACCACAAAAAGGGCGGTTATATTGCAACCAACCACCTGATTGGTCTCGGCCACAACTCCATTCTTTGCATGATGCTGGACAGCCCACAGTTCCAGTTTGCCGAACGGACCGAGGGATATAAGCAGGCAATGCGCGACAACAATATCGAACCGGACCCAGATAAAATCGTGCTGTGCGACGGAACCTTTGAGTTCAGTTACAACCTGATAATGGAGCGGCAGGATCTGTTACAGCAGGTAACGGCCATTTTTGCCCAGACCGACATCATGGCCCTGGGTGCGATCGAAGCACTGCAGGATCTCGGCATGTCAGTTCCGGATGACATTGCGGTAGTGGCCTATGATGACATCGAATTCGGAAAGCATTTCAGACCGAAACTCAGCACGATCCATCAACCTCGCGATCAGCTGGCAGTGCTGGGCTGTGAACGGCTGCTCGAAATGCTCGCCAGCGGCAGCACCACACCAGCTATGCAGAGGCTGATAGAGCCGTATTTAATTGTACGTGAATCATGCGGTGCCGAGCGGTAAGAGCCGAACGGCTACCGAATGAATATTTTTGTATTTCTTAAAGGAGGAGATAGCATGAATAGAAAACTACTAGGCACACTCGTACTGCTTCTGGTTTCTGCAGGGCTCCTGTGGGCCGGCGGGCAGCAGGAAGGCGCCGCACCGGAACAGGAAGCGCAGGTCGAGGCTGAACAGGTTGAACTGCACTTTTTCCAGTTCAAACCGTATCTGGATGAAGAGTACAAGAAATTCGCCGACGATTTCGAAGAGGAGAACTCGAACGTAACGGTTACTACCGAAACAATCGGCGGAGGAACACAGTGGCAGACCATCCTCAAAAGTAAGTTTGCCGCCGGTGAAGGCCCCGACATCTTTCCGGTGGAAGGAAAGGCACAGTATGAGCTATGGAACGAGTACATCGCCGACCTCTCAGGCGAAGCCTGGATCGACAGTGCAGTTCCCTTTGCGCTGGAAGGCCTGAACATCAGCGGTCAGCAGATGGGCATGCCGGTTAACCTGGAAGGCTACGGCTACATCTACAACAAGGACATCTTCGAAGAGGCCGGTATTACCGAAACCCCCGGCAGCTTCTCCGAACTAAAAGCTGCCGCCGAGAAGATCGAAGCCGCCGGCTACACCCCCTTTGCCACCGGTTACAGCACTTGGTGGGTCATCGGACTGCATCTCTACAACGTAGCCTTTGCCCAGCAAGACGATCCGGAAGGCTTCATCGAACAACTGAACGCTGGTGAGGCGAAGATGGCTGAGAACCAGCTGTTTCAGGATCTGCAGAATATCGTCGACCTGACCGTGGAATACGGTGAGAAGAATCCGCTGACCACCGACCACAACAAACAGGTACAGATGTTCGCCAACGGAACCGCAGCAATGATTCAGCAGGGCGTCTGGAAAGAGGTCCCGATTTTCGAGGCCAACCCGGAAGCCAATATCGGTCTGCTGCCGGTTCCATTGAACGACAGCGCCAAAATGGACCGCGTACCCGTGGGAGTTCCCTTCTAGTTCGTAGTCAACAAGACCTCTCCGGAACCGCAGCAGACGGCTGCCAAGGATTTTCTCAACTATCTGGTCAACAGCAAAACCGGTCAAAGGTACATTACCGAGAACTTCGGCTTCATTCCGGCCTACAAAGGCGTATCGGCAGAAGCCCTCAAGGGCGTCGGTAAAGACATCCTGAAGTATGCCGAGCAGGACAAGACGGTACCCTGGGTATTCGGCAAGTTCCCCGACGGCTTTGCAAACGAGGTTTCTAACAACATTCAGGCTTACATTGCAGACCGGCAGGATTGGAACACAACCCTTGAAC
>CAZAMY010000284.1:0-4272 GCA_964485995.1 uncultured Sediminispirochaeta sp. | reverse complement strand
AGAATCGAGGAGATGGTCCGGGCTATTAGCGCTGAGCAGCGTGTTCCTCTGGAGGGCAGTAACCGACTTGCCAGTATTTTGGGCGGCGTTTTGAATCCTCTGGCTGCGAGGTCCTTCAAGAGCATGGCGGCAGATTTCTGGACGAATGAGAGTTGTCGCGGGTGCAGCACCTGCGTGCGGGTATGTCCCCGCGGGAATGTAAGCCTGGAGAACGGCCGGCCTGTGTGGGGAGAGGACTGCGACATGTGTCACGCCTGCATTCAATGGTGTCCTGCCGCGGCAATCGAATTCAAGAACCTCACCGAGGGTAAGCCGCGCTACCGGAACCCAGAGGTGACCCTGCAGGAGATGCTGTTACGCTGAACAGGCGCACTAGCTCAGTGCATCCATTCCATACTATTATTCCAGATCCAGGAAGACCTGTACGGTGGTTCCCTTGTTGTTGCCAATCTGTATCTGGCCGTCATACTGCCGGGCGTAGCCCTGTACCAGGGTCAGCCCAAAGCCGTAGGCGCCCTCAGTGAGCAACTTGTCCGGCATTCCCCGGCCGTCATCTGCAACCTCGATGGCCAGACGCCGGTCTTCCGGCTGATAGACCGAGACATGAATGCGGCCGGACGGCTTATCCTCGAAGGCATACTTGAGCGAGTTGGTCAGCAGCTCGTTTATAATGATGCCGATGGGCAGCGACTGCTTGGCGGTTACCACCATTTCCTGAATGTCTTTGTGAATTGAAATGTCCTGAGTGTATACATAGGCCGCCTGCAGTTCCGCAATCAATTGGTGTAGAAACGGAACCAGCTGCACCGAGTCTACCTGCTCTCCCTTGTAGAGGGTGTCGTATATGCTCTGCATCAGGCGAATCTTCGTGCGGACCTCTTCGAAGACGGCGGTTATTTCAGTGCTGTCATAATAATGGGCGTTCAGCGATATAATGCTGTAGAGTGTGTTCATGTGATTCTTGATGCGGTGGTGCACCTCTCTCAGCAGCTGCTCCTTTTCGTGCAGCAGCTGTTCGACTTCGGCCTCTTTCTGTTTGAACTCGGTGATGTCATGCGTAACTCCGATGAACCCGACCGGGGTACCGTCAGTCTCGCACATGGTGGCCGCAGAGAGCTCTACATCGAAGAGGGAGCCGTCCAATTTATAGGTCGTGTACTGGATTCGGTGAACTGAGCCTTGCTCCAACGTTTTTTTGAGGTTCTGCCGGGCTATCTCCATTTGCGCGGCCGGGAGAAAATCGAAGACATTGCGGCCGACGAGCTGCTGCTTCGAGGCGGCCCCATACATGCGGATGTATTCGTTGTTGATGAAGAGGATGTTGCCTTGCAGGTCAGTCTGGATAATTCCGTGGGGCGAGGCTTCCAGAATTCCACGATGCAGCTCTTCGCTTCTACGCAGGGCCTCCTGCGTGTTTTTCTGCTCAGTGATGTCGCGGTCTACGTAGCTTGCCCCGGTGAAATTTCCATATTCATCATATGAGAGGGTAGCCCGGGTTTCGAACCAGTGCAGGCTTCCAGATTTGCTGATGACCCGGTGGGTATGGGTGAGGTTGCGGGCTTTGTGCTGCAGCACTTCTGCCAGCACTGCCTCCAGCTGCTCCCGGTCGTAGGGCGGGACCAGATCCAGGATGGTGGCATCGGTGAAGTCGGCCAGGGTATACCCGAGAGTTTTGGTTGCCGAGGGGCTGATGTAGAGCGGTTTCAGGTGGGCATCTACCTGCACGATGATGTCGGCACTGTTCTCGGTTATCAGGCGGTACTTTTTATTTCGCTCCTGCAGAGCCCGGGCGAACTGTTTGGTGTCGCTGATGTCGGTGATAATTGAATATAGCAACTCTCGGCCATGGATGGTGACGGGGCTTGCATATACCTCAACATCTTTCACGGTTCCGTCGGCGGTACAGTGCCGGGTGGTGAATTTACTCCGCCGTTTACTTGTGTCGGGTTCGAACCAGGCCTCCATCCGCTTATTGACCGGCATGATGTGGATATCGCTGGTGCTCATGCCGCAGAGCTCTTCGCGGCTGAAACCGTAGAACTCGCTGGCAGCCCGATTGGCGTCTACGATCCTTCCATCCTGGAGTGGATCGATAATAAGCTTGGGCGCGGTGTGCTGCATAAACAGCTGCCGGAACTTTTGTTCGCTCTGCTGCAGTGTCTGCTCGGCCTTTTTATGCAGGGTTATGTCGTCAGCGATGGACAGGATGTACAGCAGCTTCCCGTTGGGGTCGTAGACCGGGGTGTTTCGCCAGGAGACCCAGATTCGGCTGCCGTTTTTATGCAGGTTTTCATGCTCGAGATATTTGAACTGCTCCGGCTGCAGGAGTACTTGCTGCAGCAACTCTTCCAGGTTGCGGCCGGTGCTCTCGCGCTGAGGCAGAATGGTTGCAAAGATTGTCTGATCGAGTATCTCTTCAGCCGAATAGCCGAAAAGGCGCTCAGCCCCTTGGCTGAAGAAGGTAATTTTGCCCTGTACGGTTACCTTGACTATCCCGCTGCTGAGGTTTTCCAACAGTGTGCGGGTCTCGTGTTCGCTCTGCTGCAGGCGGGTATGGGCTTCAAAGAGCTTCAGCGCCATTTTTATGGACTGAATAAGCACGAACTCACCCGAGTTTTTCGTGAGCAGGCCGTAGCTGGTGACCTTTTCGACCTTCTCTACATACTCTTTCTCACTATGACTGGTCAGAAAGACGATCGGCAGCTCGTGCTGCTGGAGGATAAGGGAGGCTGCTTCGATTCCGCTTATGCCGGACCCGAGATCAATATCCATGAGGATCAGACTGATGTCCGTATGATTCTGCACTGCAGAAACAGCATCCTGTCCGCTAAGGGCGGTCAGTACCTCGAAGCCGTAATTTTCTAATATTCTCTGCTCATCCATAGCAATGAGCGCTTGATCTTCTACAAGCAGGATTTTCTTTTTCATGTATTGCCTGACTAAATGGCTAAAATAGTATTATTAGATATTATAACATTATAATATAAAATATGCAATATTGATATTGATGGATTTACCAGTCTAACTAGTCGCAAGGGCGGCTGGCTGTAAGGGCACAGCTGTGAGAGTTGAAATACCTGTGGAATAGCTATATACTACCCGGCGATATGAAATGGTGGCATCGGCTTATTTTGGCAGTCAGCGGGGCTGTATTGAATTTCCTTTTGGCTTCGGTCATTCATTCTCTTGATATTCCACTCTATCTCGATTCATTGTTCACGCTTCTCGTTACAATCAATGTGGGCCTAGTGCCGGGCCTTATCACTGCACTCTGCACGAATGGAATGTTGGCGATAGCCGGGCAGGTTCTGTTTCCGTTCGTGCTCTGTCACACATTAACCGTTCTGATTGCCTATTACTTTGCGGTGAGCCGCCGTCTGGAGACACATTTCGGATACCTGCTTATGGGAGTGCTGATAGCCCTTGCGAATGGCATTGTGGGCTCAGTTATCAGTTTCGTGATATTCGAAGGTGTTACCTTCGTACACACTATTGATAATCTGGTTATGAGTATTTTAACAACTGGGAAAGCCTTAGCCTCAGCAGTATTCTGGGCAGGAATGCTGACCAATTTTATGGATAAAATAATCATCTCAATAGCTGCTATACTGTTTCAGAGACCCATAGAAAGATTGATCAGCAAGACTGTGTGAATAGCCTATCGCGCCAAGAAGTAGAATGTACTTTATTTTAGAAGAGAATTAAATTAAGCTGGGAATATGAACATGCAACACAATTTCGGCTTTATATTACCGACGGAGATTCAATACGGGCAAAATGCAGCTCTGAAGCTGCCGGAAGAACTATCGACTCATGGTGTAAAATCGGTGCTTCTGATTACAGATAAGGTAATCAGAACGCAGCCGTTTATGACTGATATTGTCGACAACATCGTAGCGCAAGATATCCGGGTGTATCTCTTTGACCAGGTAGAGGCGAATCCGAAGGACCGTAATGTAGAAGATGCAGCCGAACAGGCGGCTAACCTGCAGGTAGATGCACTGATTGCAGTAGGCGGCGGGAGTCCGATCGACTGTGCCAAAGCTGTCAGCGTTGTGGCTACCCACGGCGGCAGTGTACGCTTTTATGCGGATGCTGCAAAAATTACTGGCGAGGTGCTGCCCCTTTACACCATTCCTACCACCGCTGGCACGGGCAGTGAGGTAACCTTTAGTTCGGTTATCACCAACACGCAGGAACAGTACAAGTTCACTATCAAAAGCCCGAAAATTGCACCGCAGGTGGCATACATAGATCCGCAGCTCACGCATT
>CAZAMY010000283.1:0-4275 GCA_964485995.1 uncultured Sediminispirochaeta sp. | reverse complement strand
TTTCGCCATGATTCTACCTCGCTTCTTTTAATTTGTGTTTTAAGTTTGTGTGAGTGGATAACACTGTATTTCTGGAGAAAAAATACTAATCTTTTCGTAAATCATCAACTGAAAATTGAATTTTTTTTATTTATGTCTGCGGTTCTCCCTTGAGACCGATCTCATCGGCTACATCTCGCATCCCCATTAGAGTGTCTTCGATCAGCTCTGAAAGCTCAACGCCCAGCTTATCGGCCCCGCTCTGGATCAGGTCGCGGTCCACCGCTGCTGAAAAGGCCTTGTCTTTCCACTTCTTCTTTACCGACTTTACCTTGGTATCGAGCACGCTCTTCGACGGTCGCACCAAAGCGGTTGCAGTCACCAAACCGGTCAGTTCGTCGATCGCAAACAGCGACTTTTCCATTAGGCTCTGGGGCTCTATCTCATTCACCCGGCTGTAGCCGTGGCTCTGTACCGCCCGGATATACTCCTCCGGCCACGCCCGTTCCTCCAGAATATCGCGAACTTTCATACAGTGCTGATCGGGATACTGTTCATAATCCACATCATGAATCAGACCAACCACCCCCCATTTCTCTTCATCCTCGCCGTGCTTACGGGCCATGTAACGCATAACCCCTTCCACCGCCAGCGAATGCTTGATCAAGTTCTCCGACTGCATGTACTCATTCAAAAGTTTCCATGCATCTTCTCGGGTTGGTGTATCCATCGGTTTCCTCCTGTTTTTCGTCCTGTTATTCGCCGCTATATAGTGAACGTATTTTCCCACTTTTTTGCAGAAGTCGCAACTCCCCGTGCTCCCCGACACCGGTTACGATCCCGCTCACACGCTTGCCCTGCTCCGGGTCCCCTTCGATAACCGACACTTCTTCATCGAGTCGATACAGCCAGGGCCGTACCATCATAGGCAACTGCACCGCCGAAAGAAGTGAGTTCAGTTCGTCGAGAAAAAGGGGCAGCAGCTCAAGGGGCTCCGGGGTTTCGTCGCTTTCAAGGTAAATCGAAGTAGCCGGTGTTCGTAAGTCCTTGGAAAAAGATGATTGTTTCACATTCAATCCTATCCCGCAGTACACGTACTCCTTGCTGCTTTCACACAGTATTCCGCAGACTTTCTTTCCATTTATCAGTACGTCATTCGGCCACTTTATTCGCGGCCGTAGTCCGATGCGCTTTTTCAGCATCTTACTAAGCGCCAATGCCATTCGTATGGGTAACGATGAAACCGGAGCAGGGAGCATTTCCTTTCGACAGATAATAGTAAACAGCAGCCCCTCCCCCTCTCCTGCATTCCAGTTGCGGCCACTCACCCGGCCGCGCCCGGCGGTCTGGCCACCTGCAGCCACAACAGTGCCATGCTCACAGGTTTCACCCAGCTCTGAGCGGGCCGCCCGCATAGTTGAATCGACTGAAGGTATGTAATAGATTGGAGCTCGAAAAGGATTGCGCACTTGAAGTAATTCCATAAGATAGTATTAAAACAGTTTTGCCATTAAAAAACAACTGAGGTTCTTTCAAATTTTTATACCATATTTCATATAAAAAGAGAAAACAGTCTTGCAATTCCACCGCTAAAAGTGTAAATTTATTCAAAATTGAGGTATAAATATACAAGCCAGTCAATAGGAACAGAGGAATGAAAGATAGATCCGAACGATTAAAAAAGATTAAGGACTTGATTCGCGCCCATCGCATTGAGAGTCAGGAAGCCCTCCTGTCTCTATTGGAAAAAGAGAATTTTCACGTAACTCAGGCAACTCTCTCGCGGGATCTGAAGTATCTTCGGGTGAGTAAGATTTCTGACGGCTGGTCAGGGTATTACTACTCACTGCCCAGCGACGAGAGCCCGCCTAAAGCGGAACAGGGGTATATCCAGGATGTACGCCGCGGGATTGTTTCACTCGAGTTTTCTTACAATATAGGAGTTATCAAAACATTGCCGGGGCACGCCGACAGCGTCGCCCTGGCTCTGGATAAATTGAACTTGCCGGAAATACTGGGCACAGTAGCCGGTGACGACACCATTTTCGTAATTCTGCGGGAAGGAATGACCAAGGAGGACTTGATCACCTCTTTTCAGGCCAAAATTCCCGAAGTAGATACATAACAGATTAAGGAGATTAGTATGGCGGCTGAAGACATAAAAAAGATTGTACTCGCATATTCAGGCGGTTTGGACACTTCAATCATCATTCCGTGGTTGAAGGAAAACTACAGCGATGCAGAAATTGTCGGTGTATGTGTGAATGTAGGCCAGGATGAAGACTGGGACAATATGGAGGACAAAGCAAAAGCCTCCGGAGCCAGCAAGCTCTACATTATCGATGCCCGCGAAGAGTTCTGCAACGACTACCTCTATCCGATGCTGCGCGCCGGTGCCGTCTATGAAGGCAAATACCTGCTCGGGACTTCAATCGCGCGACCTCTGCAGGCCAAGCACATTGCCGAGATCGCCCTGAAGGAGGAGGCTCAGGCGGTTGCCCACGGCTGTACCGGCAAAGGGAATGACCAGGTCAGATTCGAGCTCTCCTTCAAAGCGCTTGCACCGCACCTGAAGGTAATCGCCCCCTGGAGACTATGGGATATCTCCAGCCGTGAAGAGGCTATCGACTACGCGAAATCTCACAATATACCTCTCGGTACTATTTCGAAAAAGAATATTTATTCCAGAGACTGGAACATCTGGCACATGAGCCATGAAGGCGGAGACCTGGAAGACCCCTGGAACCGCCCGCAGGAGCAGATGTACCAGTTGAGTACTTCTCCGACCGACGCCCCTGACCGTGAAACCGCCATCACGCTGGAGTTCGGACACTCTTTTCCCGTATCGCTGAACGGCAAGAAGATGAGTTTTCAGGCGATTCTGGATGAACTGAACACACTCGGCGCCGAAAACGGTGTCGGCAGATCCGATATGGTTGAAACCAGAACTGTGGGAATGAAGAGCCGCGGGGTGTATGAAACCCCGGGAGGAACCATTCTTTATTCGGCGATAAAAGAGCTCGAAACCATCACCCTCGACGGGGACAGCATGAGTATGAAAAACACTCTCGCACTGAAGTACTCCGAGTTGGTGTACGTGGGTAAATGGTTTACCACCGTCCGCGAATCTATAGACCAGTTCATGGCTAAGGCTACCGAGTATGTAAGCGGCACAGTAAAACTGGTGTTGTACAAGGGCAATGTAATCGTGGCCGGACGGACCTCTCCGTACAGCCTGTATTTAGAAGACCTTGCATCCTTCGGCGCAACGTCTTACAATCATAAGGACGCTACGGGGTTCATCAACCTGTACGGCCTGTCTACCGGTGTGGCTGCGATGGCCCACAAGCGGCTTGAAGAGTCTACCGGGCAGGTGAATGAAATGAAAAAGACGGCCGCCACCTATCACGACAAGTAACACATTCTGTTATTCTGCGGCGGTGTCACCGAGGAGAGGAAACATGAGTTTACAGTTCCGGAATCTAGACACTACCGATAGTTATGCAGTTCTACAAAAGCTGCCGGTACCAACGCTGCATGAAATACTGACGACTGAACGGGTCTCCGCCTGCACTATACCGGCCGGCGGGGGCCTTTCTTTTAACTATGCAGCCCTCCCCATAGACAACAAAGTATCAACCGCTTTAGCTGAACTGGCCGAGGAACAGCAGCTGATTGATAAATACCGTGCCCTGCTCGACGGCGAACGCATGAACACCGGGGAGAACCGCATGGTTTTGCACCACCTCACCCGTGGGCAACTGGGCAACGCGGTTGAGGAAAACGGACAGGACCTGCGCAAGTTTTACCACACACAGCTCGAGCGTATTGCGAGCTTCAGTGCAAAAATCCATAACGGAAGTATCAAGGGATCCACCGGTAAGAACTTTACTACGGTCGTACAGATCGGAATCGGCGGTTCCGATCTCGGCCCGCGAGCGCTCTACCTTGCACTGAAGGGATACTACGCTCAGCCTAAAATGGAAGCCCGCTTTATCTCGAATGTCGATCCGGACGATGCGGCGGAGGTGCTGAACGGCCTGGATATGGAGCGGACGCTGTTCATTCTGGTATCCAAAAGTGGAACTACCCAAGAAACCCTCACTAACCAGAAGCTGGTTTATAACTACCTTGCGGAAAAGGCCCCCAAGGCAGATCCTCGCGGCCACATGTTGGCGGTTACCAGCTCAAGCAGTCCCCTGGCCGAATCGGACGATTTTCTGGACAGTTTCTACATTGACGATTACATCGGCGGGCGCTACAGCTCGACCAGTGCTGTCGGGGCGACTGTACTCT
>CAZAMY010000282.1:0-4282 GCA_964485995.1 uncultured Sediminispirochaeta sp. | reverse complement strand
ATAATCGATGCCAGGGAGTTCGCCATGCCGAGATAAAAGGTGCTCTCCTGAAGATTGGTGGGATCGGCCCAATACGACTTGAAAAATACCGGAAAGAATCCTGCCATGACAGTTGTCGCGAAGGCACTGTTTGCCCAGTCGTATACGGCCCAGGACCAGATGGTTCGTTTTGAATCTTTCATCTTCTCTCCCTATAATGTGCTTCTATGGTATGCCAGTTCTTGATGCTTCTCCGCAGCCAGCCCAGCAACAGGTCCTGCTTTTCATCCTCGGAAAGCTGCCACTCGATCTGCTGCTGCCGCAGCTGGTGGGTCAGATGGTGCAGCACCAGCGCACAGGACACTGAGATATTGAAACTTTCTACAAATCCGAACATGGGTATTTTTACAAACTCATCGGCCTGCTGCTTCATTCCCTCAGTCAGACCGTCGAGTTCGTTGCCGAAAAAAAAGGCCGCCGGCCCCTTTTCAAGGTCGAACTTCTCCAGGTCTACATTACTGCCGTGGGGCGAGGTTGCTACGATTCTATAGCCTCTGCTGCGCAGCTCCTCAACAGCACTTGTGGTACTGGTTCCGGATGTGTTGAAGCGGTGCAGGCTGAGCCACTGGCTGGTGCCCAGTTCAATTCCCTTGTTCGGCTTGAAGCGATTGCGGCCCTCAATGATGTAGGCATCCTGTACACCGAAGCCGTCACAGCTGCGAAGAACTGCGCTGGCATTGTGAGGCTGGTAGATGTCTTCCAGTGCCACTGTTATGTAGCGGGTCCGCTCAGAGATAACCGCCTGCATTTTCTCAAAACGCTGCGGTGTGACAAATCGGCTGAGGTGTTCGATCAGCCCCTGTGGGTGGTTCACAGCGGTCGGCCTTTTCCTGAGTCGGTGATCTCTACCAGTTGATGGGGATAGGGTTCCATAAGGTACTGATCGAGCAGGTATTGGTTTTCGAAGCGAATGGCCCAGCTTTTCAGTAGATGGATAAGAGTACTGGCGGGAATACGCTCATCCCGGTACTCTTCGAGGCTGTTCAAAAAGAACTGACGCTCCTTCGGCTGGAGCTGCGGTGACAGGCCGCCGAAGGCGTGCTGAAAAGCGTTAATCATATTGGTGAATTTGGGAGGCTCGGCACACAGGTTGCGCAGAAGCTGCTCATACTGCTCCAGCACCTCCCCTAGGGGCAGCTGTTGGTGGTTCGCGACTACACTGCCCATTTTGTGCAGCAGATCCTGGTTATAGGCCATGAACAGCAGTTTTCCCCTGGTATGGAAGTCTACCAGCAGGCGCATCTGCTGTTGTTCCTTTAATTCTCTGAATTTGGCGAGAGTGAATAAACTGGTAAAATAGTGTTCACGCAGCACAAAGTTTTTCAGTCGTCCCTCATCTTCGACAGGATACCCTTCAAACTGCTCGACAATATAACCGCCAAAGATTCCGGCTCCCTTTTCCTGCGCACTCTGAGCATTTTTACTGCTGTACACCTTTACCTGCCAGGGGCCGCAGGAGGGCGAGCGTGACTTGAGCAGAAATCCGTCTACGGCTCCGATCTCAGAAAAAAAACGTTGCAGGTAGCTTTCCATCTCGCCGGTTACCTCATTTCCACTGGCCGGCTGAAAGAGTATCGTTTTGTCGTTTTCTCTGACTATACGTATCGGGTTGCGGGGTACTCCCAGTCCGATTTCTACTTCCGGACAGGTAGTGATAAACTCGACATGCCCGGAGAGCAGCTGTACTACCGGATCGAAGATCTTCTGTCCATTGTAGCGGCAGCTGTCGAATCCCAGACATTTACTTACCACTACTTTAGGAGTTGCAAAATTCATTGTGTCTCCTCGAAAAGAATTTATCTATTTCGCGGGCCGGCTCAGCTTTGAACCGACAGTAGTTTGATTACGACCGTTCTCCTTAGAATGGTAGAGCGCTTGGTCAACCCGGCGCATTAACCCGTCGGCGGAGCCGTCGATCTTGGGATCGTACTCCACAGCACCTAAAGATATGTGAATTGTATCTCCGCAGCCATGACTCTCAAAATCGCAGTGTGCAACCTTTTTTCGCAGGCGTTCTGCAATTATGTATGCCTGGCTCTCATCCGTGTCGTGGAGCAGGATGACAAACTCTTCGCCTCCGTACCTGGCGCCGATGTCATCCATTCGCAGGTTGTTCCGAATAATAAAACTTACCGATTTGATTACCTCGTCGCCAGCCTGATGACCATATGTATCGTTTACATGTTTAAAATGATCGATATCGGCCATAATAACGGACAGCTTGGCATTACTATCGGATAAATGCTGAATTCGTTTTGAAAGTACTGTGAAGAAGTAGTGACGAAGTTTGAGATGGGTCATCAAATCGGTGGTGGACATCTCGAACAGTACCGCGTTGTGAATTGCAATCGATGCAAAATGCGCGATGTCGAGGAGGTAGCGCTTATCCTCACGTGAGTAGTCTTCACGGTGGATCCGTTCGCCGAGAATAATCAGACCCATGAGCTGCTCTTTTACTACCAGGGGAATGACCAGAGTTGGTATAAGGCTTTCCAGCACTTCCAGGCTGTTGCGGTCGTCTATCGAGGCGGCGAGTTCCTTGAGGGTGAAGCAATAGGGGGTTTCGATCATGAAATGACTCAGGGGACTATCGGTGTCGATTACATAGCTGCGGCCCGAATCGAGGTTGAATCCTTCCACATTGCGCATAAGCTTCAAGCCGGGCATTTCCAGATTATCACGACTGAAGATAGCCGCCTGGGTGACCCCCATCTGTCCCATGCAGATGTACAGAATCGAGTCGAGCAGACTGTGATAATCGAGGTTCGAGCTCAGGCTTTTGCTGATTTCCAAGAGCTGACGAAGATCGAACACCTCTTTTTCCAACCGACTGGTCCTATCGGTTTCCACGCTTCACACCTTTCCTTGCTAATATTATCGGTACTTTCTTTGTAGTCTTAAAACCAGTGAATGTAAAGCGGAAAAGAGAATCATTCCTATAAAGGTGATAAAAAATGGAAAAGCCAGCAAAAGGGATGAAGGTGCTCCGGCTATGCCCTGCGCATGCTGGGCCACCAGTTCAGCTCCGGCAAACAGAAATGAAACCAGCAGTATTCCGTAGGGACGTTTATAGCCCAGAAATATAGCCACCAGCGCAATCCAGCCGCGCCCCGAGGTAATATTGGGTACATATGCGCCTAGATTGAAGGCCAAGGAGGCCCCAGCCAGCCCGCTGGTGATGCCGGAGATAGTGATGGCCAGAATCTTGATACGCTGCTCGTGGATGCCTCTGACATAAAGGGCCGTCGAGTTGAGCCCGGCGGCTTTTACATACATGCCGAAGGGGGTTTTGTGCAGCAGCCAGGCGGCTACCGGCACACATGCGAAGCCCAGATAGACAAACAGCGAATGGTCGGTAAAAAACTCTGTGAGGATTGGGATGGAGCTCAGCCCGGGAATCGTAAAGTACTGCAGCTCCGGAAAGGCAGCGAACTCGATAACTCCCTTGGTACCGAACAGCAGCTGGGAGGCGATCTGGGTACCCCCGATAGCCAGCAGGTTGAGAGCCAGAGCTGCGATGAATATGTTTGCCCGCAGCTTGAGGGCTGCCGCCGCATAGAGGTAGGCAAAGCCTGCGCTTACCGCAACGGCCGCTGCCGCACCCAGCCAAAGATTGCCGCTCGTTCCGGCGACACCAGCGGCCGCGAAGGCGCCTATCAGCATCAGACCTTCGAGGCCGATATTCAGTACACCCGCTTTTTCAGTAAACAAACCGCCCAGGCCGGCTAACAGAAACGGAGTCATGATTTCAACTATCGAGTGCAGCATTACGTTTCCTCCCTTTGCTTATACGGGCCGTGACGAGGAAAAGAACAATAGCCTGCAGAACCGCACCGAATTCGAAAGAAAAGTCGGCGTATATCATTGCATTTTCCCCGCCAGATTCCAAATACGTAAAAATAACTGAGGCCGGAATCAGCAAGACCGGATGGATGCGGCCGATCAGTGCGATGGCGATCCCGTTCCACCCCATGCCGGAAGTCGAGCCTTGGAGTGTGGCGAATGAAGTGCCGAGCACGTACAGCCCGCCGGCCAGCCCGTAGAGTGCTCCGCTCAGGGCCATCGGGATGAAGTAGTAACGCCGGACAGGAATGCCGCCGTAACGGGCAAACTCCCGGTTGAGTCCGGTCATCCGCAGTTCGTACCCGCTGGAGGTATGGAAGAGGTATTTGTATGCCAGCCCAACCAGCAGCAATCCAGCCATGAGGCTGAGATTGAGGTGTGACGGCGGCATGGGCTGCGG
>CAZAMY010000281.1:2589-4289 GCA_964485995.1 uncultured Sediminispirochaeta sp. | reverse complement strand
AGGAATTTTTAGCTTCTGAAATGCCCGCAGATTCTCCAGCACAATATCTGCTGTAACCGCGCTGTAGTGCTGGTACCAGCTGGTCCATCCACTGAGGAGGGGCGCCCGACTCTCGACCTTCAGTGCCTTGAAATAGGTGTCGAAGACCTCCGCTTCGTCGCCACGGGCAATCAGCAGCTGCAGCAGCTGCACCGGTGCCTTGATTTCCAGGCCTTCACACTCCCGCTCTATTCGCAGTACAAAGCGCTGCCGGTACCAGTAGAAGCGGGTATACCCGAGCTGTTCGCTCAGACTGCCGAGAAACAGCAGCTCTTCGGCATTACGAAAGTAGAACCAGGAATAGCCGTGTATCCGCTCGGGGCGGTAGCGGGTAAAGCTGTAATCACCATAATTATCAAGTTGATACTTATTTATCCAGGGAAAAAAAATTCCCCGCAGCCCATTCATTACCTCGTCATGCGCCCACTCGCGACTCTCCGTCCAGGATTGAAACCCGTTCATATGAACACGGGCTACCTGGTCTTCAGGAATCCAGCGCTCGATATATGCATTGTGCAGCTTCACCGCCCGCAGGGGTTCCAGCCTCAAACTCAGAATGGAAAAATCGCCGCCTTCGGTCCACTCTTTTCGAATCCGCACATCCTCATTGGCATTCGGACCGTTCTCCGTTATTTCGAGAACCTTAACTGCGCCCTTCTCTTCGGTTTTATAACTGAGACGGCCTTTCCATCCCTGCCGCATACACTCCCTCTTTTAATCGCGGTCCACTAATTCTCTGATTGTAGAAAATCTTTCTTCTATCAAATAGATCTGTTCGCGGCATACCTCTGACTGCTTCTGTTCTGCCGCCTTTTCCAGGTAAAGAGCGGGCTCACCAAGCCCGTGTATACGTAAATTATTGGCCGACCCTTTGAGCCGGTGCGCATAGGCTATAAGATTTTTCCAGTCTCTCTGGGCTAAAGAACTCTTCAGAGGCGCAGTATAATGATCCTTGTCGTATAACAATTGCTGCACCAATTCCAGAATTGTGGGCTCATCAATCAAGAGAGCTCGCTGCGCAGCTTCCAAGTCTATTAAATCGCTTTTCTGCACTGTGAATCCCTTCCGTACTTCTATCTTATGCTTCCACAGAAAACGATGTCAAGTGAAGTAGAATAAATATAGACATTGCCCTTGATAGTTTGGTTTATTATACTAAATTGTAATAATGGAGACAGACATGCAAAGACAGTTACACGCAGTATCAATAGATGATGAATACTTAAACCTGGTACTGATCGAAGAGATGGGTCGTAAACTCGACCTGAATATTTCCAGTTTTACAGACCCAGTCGCGGCACTCGAACACCTTAAATACCACTCCGCGGACATTATATTCGTAGATTACATGATGCCGCTCATGGACGGAATCAGCCTTATTCAGGCGGCACGCGAATACTATCCTGACATTCCTATCGTTATGATCACAGCAGTAAGCTCTGACAACGAACTGAAGCTGCGGGCCCTTGAGAGCGGAGCCACCGATTTTCTCTCGAAGCCGTTGAATCTGCCCGAATTTTCGGCCCGGGTGCGGAATCTAGTTAAGCTACGGGAGAGTCAGCTGCTCTATAAGAATTGGGCCGATGTACTGCGCACTGAAGTGGATAAGGCGACCAATGACATCAAGCTGCGGGAACATGAAACGCTAAAAGTACTCGGAA
>CAZAMY010000281.1:0-2489 GCA_964485995.1 uncultured Sediminispirochaeta sp. | reverse complement strand
AAGGCGACCAATGACATCAAGCTGCGGGAACATGAAACGCTAAAAGTACTCGGAAGCGCCGCCGAGTACAAGGACCCTGAAACCGGCGAACATATCATTCGTGTGGCGCACTATTCAAGAATATTAGCCGAAGAGCTGACTGATGATCAGGAAATTCAGCAGCAGATTTTCCGAGCGGCGCCCCTGCACGATATTGGTAAAATCGGGGTACCCGAGACTATCCTGCTCAAACCCGGTAAACTCACTGTTCCCGAGTACGAGGAGATCAAGCGGCATGCCCAAATGGGATATGAAATCATGAAAAACGCCGAAAGCCCCTATCTGAAATCCGGTGCACAGATTGCCCTGACTCATCACGAAAAGTGGGACGGCGGTGGATATCCGCGCGGCCTGGCCGGAAAGGATATCCCCATCTGCGGGCGAATCGTGGCAATTTCAGATGTATTCGACGCCCTGACCTCTGTCCGCCCCTACAAACTGCCGTGGAGTTTCGACAAGGCGGTGGACCATATAAAGGCGGAAAGAGAGCGGCACTTCGACCCCGAGGTGGTGGATGCCTTCCTTGCGCATATTGATGAGATCCAGGAAATCCACACTACCTATTCGGATGATTCATCTCTGAATAACGTAAGTTAAGAGTACGCTCAGGCCGCCCGGCGGGCTCCACCGCCGGCGGATCCTGCACTGGCGGCCCTACTGCCGGTGAGCGGCCGCACGGCGGCGTAACCACAGCAGCAGCGCTCCGCCGACGATCATCAGAAAACAGAGTATCTGGCCGGTGGTAAAGTTCCAGGGTGAGAGGAACAGGGCTTGCGGATATGCCTCAGCACCGAGCTGAATGGGATATCCAATACCGAGGTCCGGCTCACGAAAGTACTCAATAATGAAGCGAACCACACCGTAGCCGATGAGGTAGATGCCGAGTATCTGCCCGCTGTATTTCTTACGCGGGCGGACGAGAAACCATATCAGCAGCCACAAGACAATACCCTCGAAAAAGGCCTCGTACAACTGTGAAGGGTGGCGGGGAAGCTGGACCATCTGACCGGATTCATAGGAGATACCCACCTTGTCAGCAATGCTGCGCACCCACTCGTGACGGGTCGAATAGGCCGGAGCATAGGGAAATATCATCCCGACGGGACTGGTCGTCACCCGTCCCCACAACTCGCCGTTGATGAAATTACCCAGCCGTCCGAAGGTATAGCCCAGCGGAATACCGGCCACTACCAGGTCGGTCACCTGCAGAAAGTTTATCTTCTTGAGCCGGCAGTACGAAAACCCTCCGATAACTGCACCGATAAGACCGCCGTGGTAACTCATCCCCTGCAGGCCTACCAAATTCATATTCTCGTCAAAGGGCCAGAAGATCATCCACGGTTTTTCTAGATAATACCCGGTGGGGTCATACACGATAGTGGCAAAAATGCGGGCACCAATCAGTAATCCGAGGATAGTCCAGAAAAATATATTGATACTGTCGTCCTCGCTCAGTTCGACCTTCTCTCGTTTTACCTGATAACGGAACAGCACATACGTAAGACCAAAGGCGATTAAATACATCAAACCGTACCAGTGAAACGGCAGTCCGGGAATTATTACCGGGCTGATCCAATCGGGATATTGCAGGTAGGCAAGCATACCTTACTCCTTCTGTTCGATTTGTTCAGATTCTATACGACCGTTTTCCTGGTTAAACCAGATGGTAATGTTCTTCAACGGCTTCGCAGTTTCAAAAAACCGCCCGTGACTCTCGATAACCACCCCGGGGTACAGACTCCCGCGTACTACTACTTTTGAACTGAAATGCTCTTCGTAGCGTTCCCGCAGGGTAAACAGCCGCATACTCCGTTTTTCTATAATCTTGAGGTTCTTCAGCTTTTCGCGTCTTACTTTCTCCAGTTTGTTCCGCATCCCCTGATCCTCGAAGCGTTTCATCTCCATATCCAGCTTCGCTACCAGTTCTTTAAGCCGGTCAATCTCTTTTTCGTGCTGTTCGATTTGATCGGCAACCAAATAATCCTGGCCGAAGGAGATGACCGTATGGGTTCCTTTTTCGTTGCCCAAATTCTGCGCCTCGAGTCCGTGTTTGGAGAATACCTTTCCACCAATCAAACTGCCCTTATCGCCGGTCAGATACAGAGTACCGTTACACTTCACTTGACAGCGCAGACAGTTGTTTTTCACCCGCATGTCGCCGACCGAGAGCAGCGTGGCTTCTTCCACGAACACCGCCTGAATATCTTTCTTTGCCCGGATTACAGCTTTATTCCCTCCGACAATCCCCTGCCCCACTTTCACCGAATTGCCGGCCGACAGCAGCGCCCCCTCTACAGTGCCCTTTATCAGCACATCGCCGCCGGCCATAACGTAAAACCCGCGCTGTACATTGCCGGATACCTCTACGGTTCCGGGAAACTTGATATTACCGCTGTGCATATCCACGTTTCCCTTGACCCGGTGGTGTACGTGCACGCTGATGCTCTTGC
>CAZAMY010000280.1:0-4293 GCA_964485995.1 uncultured Sediminispirochaeta sp. | reverse complement strand
CATAACTGTGAGGCTCAGGCTCTCCTGGAGTAGAACCACTGACAGAATAACTCCAAATACCGGTATTAAAAACTTGAGCCGCAGTGTACGCACCACCCCGATCTCTACGATAGATACATTGTGTACGACGTAAACAAAAGCAGTCGCAATGGCTCCATTATAGAAAATGAGTATCCACTCAAACAACGACAATGTATTCAAAGAGTGAAAATCGGATTCTAACACGAGAGCGATTGCCAATAAGGCTGCTCCACCGGTAGAGAAACTGATATAGGTTGCCACTATACTGCCGTACCTTTGTATATGTTTTTTTAATAAAATGTAATAAAGACTAATTGCGACCGAAGCCAAAATGCAGCTTATATTTCCCACTATCACTGCTGATACTGTGGCGGTTTCTTGCCCGCCGACCGCTCCGCCTGATTCCAAGACTACCACGGCCATTCCGATTGTACCGATGAGAATCCCTAAAAACTGCCGTAAACTGAACTGTTCCTTCAGTATCAACCAGGCGAGTAGAGGGCCAAACAGAGGCTGGGTATTCGCAAGTATAGAACTCACACTCGAAGATGACAACTTGATGCCATAGAACAGTAACAAGGCAAAGAGCGTTACCCCTAATACCCCCAACAGGGCCATTTCAGCGCTGTGTTTCATCGTTGGCAAGGGGTGTCTTCCTATTTTATATAGAAACAGAGGTGTGAGCGTCAGCACAGCAAATACATAGCGTAAACAGGCGGCTACCGGAGGATCGATACCCGTAACAATATACTTTGAGCCCGGGTAGAAGGATCCCCATATGAAAAAGATTCCGATAATAATGAATGTCCACTTGGTTTCGTGTTTCACCGCAGTTCAATGAAAGCACCACCGCACTCAGTTACTCCATTCACCAAGCGCGGGAGCGAGGTGCACATTAGAATCGATCAGCTCTTCACAGCGCCCATGGTAATACCTTCGATAAAGTATTTCCTGATAGACAAGGAGAGCACGAAAATCGGTACAATAATCAGCATACCGGCGGCGGCCATCTGTTCCCACATGATACCGACTTCTGAGTCGAGCGACATCAGACCCACTGTCAGAGTAACCGCTTCGCGCCGGGTTACTATCAGGGCAAAGATGAACTCATTCCAGGACTGGATAAAACAGAAGGCGAAGGATGTAATTACCCCAGGCATTATGAGCGGCAGACTAATGTGCCGCATCATTTGGTGAAAATTGCACCCGTCGATAATAGCGGCCTCTTCTATTTCAATTGGAAGTGAATCAATAAATCCTTTCAGCATCCAAATCGCAAATGGAAGCGTAAAGGACAAATTCAAAATTATAAGACCCAGCCGCGTATCGAGCAGAGACAACTCTCTGAATAAGGTAAAAAACGGTATCGCTATTACCACCGGCGGCACGAACTGGCTCGATAATACCCACACAATCAAAATTGCATGGAATTTGAAATCGAAGCGCGAAAAGGCGTACGCAGCCATTACTCCAATTACCACATCAATCGTTGCAGTAACCAACGATACGATAAAACTGTTCAATACCATCGGGCCGAAGTTTCTCGGCGGAGAGAAAATTTTTATAAAATTTTCAATAGTTGGGTTAAAAAGCAGCTTAGTAGTATATGCATCTACCGGTAATTTAAAGGCAGTCAAGGCGAGCCAGAGTATCGGCAGAAAAATAAACACCGCCACAATAAACCATCCGAATACCTTTGCGAGTCCCCATCCGGCCTTTTCCATCATGTGCTTATCTAAAAGTCTTGTTGTAGTCAAAGCTTCATCTCCTTTCCGTTAGCCACGGACTACCTTCTTTACATAGATGAAGGCGAAAATAAACAGGCCGAATACCAGCAAGTAGGCCAACGCGGAGGCGTACCCCATATCGAAAAAACGGAACCCGCTCTTATAAATAAAGTAGTTCACCGTCTCGGTCGCTCTTCCCGGCCCGCCGCCGGTCATTGTTACGACCGCGTCAAATTGCCGGACCGAGAAAATAATTTTCAACAGAGTCACCATGACTATGATCGGGCGCAGCATCGGCAGGGTGACATGAAAAAATGTCTGCAACCTGTTGGCCCCGTCAATCTGAGCAACCTCGAAGACCTGTTGCGGCAGGGAATCCAAAGCGCCGATAAATACCAGTCCGATGTACGGCGACCAGCCCCATACCTCGGTTACGGCCAGCCAGAACAGCGCCCATCCCGGGCTCCCGAGCCAGACGACCTCGCTGAACCACGGTAGAAAGGTATCGATAATACTGTCGATTACCCCGAAATACGGGTTGAGCATGAACCTCCAGGAGTACCCCTTTAATGCAGGGGCCATGGCATAGGGGAGTATTAGACAGGCCTTCAGCATCGTCGATACTATGCTTCTTTTCTGAAGAACCAGTGCAATTATTAAGCCGATGACTACCGACAAAATAACCGATACAACTGTATAATTAAGTGTAACCAACACACTGTTAAGGAAATGAGGATCTTCAAAGGCGCGCAGGTAGTTTCTGAATCCTACGAAATTTCCTGGTGTTGGAGTTTTATCCAATTGCCAGACCCGAAAGCTGGTAATAAATGCTCGTACAATTGGATAAAGTGTCGTTGATGCAAGAACTAAAACCGCCGGCAGCAACAACAGCACGACAACATATTTCTTTCTCATGCAAATATCCTCTAAAAAGCTTGCGTTCCCACGTGTGAAAAAATTGCGGGCAATAAAGGGAGGCCCCCTTATTGCCCGTTACATTTTAGTTAGTTTTAGTAGTAGCCGGCGCGGTTGAGAATTGCGCGCACTTCTTCTGCGGCTTGATCGAGAGTAGCTTTCACCGGAGCACCGGTTGCGGTTTTGTTCACTGCGATAGCCAGGACATCAGAAACCTCCGGCCATTCGGGAATCTGCGGCATGATCCGGGAGACTGCCAAACTTTCGGCGGCTGTTTTGTGCATACCGTTCCAGACCTCGTTGACCTTCGCATCCTTCAGGGTTGCTACCTGTACTGCCACGTTGGTGGTGGTATTTGGATCATCGGTGGTTGTCACAATTTTTTTCTCGAGATCGGGATTGGTGACCCATTTGAGGAATTCCCAAGCGGCATCTTTGTTGGCCGAGTCTTTCATTATCGCCAACGGCATGCAGATGGCGTAGGTTGCACCGCCCTTGCCCTCCCATTCGGGAACCGGAGCGAAGCGGGCATTTTCCACTACTTCAGGAATAGCCTTTTCTTCGTTGACCAGGTTGGTGTACTGCCACCACCAGCTCATCGCCATCGCCGATTCACCCTGGGCCATCGACTGCACAGCTTCGTACTCGTTATAGGTAACCGACCCCGGAGGAGCAACTTCCAGTTCGAGCAGAAGGTCTACAAAGCGTTCTGTAGCTTCGATTCCGGCCGCATTGTTGAAAATAGGGTTCATATCATCATCGAAAATCGCACCGCCGTTACTCCAGAGGTAGGTAATCCATACAAACAGGTTCTGCCCGGCATGGCTGGCATAAGGTTGACTCATACCATAGAGATCGGTTTTTTCGGTGATTGCTTTGGCTACCTCTTCCAACTCAGCCCAGGTCGTCGGAATTTCAACCCCAGCCTTCTGCATTATGTCTTCGCGGTAGAAAAGCAGTTGCGGATGGCCGCGCCAGGGAAATGCGTGCACTTTCCCGTCATAAGTAACTGCCTGCTGAAAGGCTGGCGGATACTTATCCATGTCGATTCCTGCGCCACTGATCCGATCGTCAATCGGTATGAGGAACTGCTTGATTGCCGGGCCCCATGAGTCCAGATAAGTGACAATGTCATAAGTACCGGTCATTCCCACACCCTCAGATGTGATTTTCTCGAGCAGCGAGCCGAAAGGAGTCATATCGAACTCAAGCTCGATACCGGTCATCTCGGTGAACTCAGCTGAATACTTTTCCAATGCATTGTTCTTGGTTGCATTATTCAGCATAAGAGTAAGTTTTGTTCCCTCATATGGTTTACCAGCTTTCAAGCCATAGGGGAGATCCTCCATCATCTCGCCTTCCGCCTGTGGTGCTGCTTCTTGCTCTTGCTCACCTCCGGCAAACAGTAGAGTCGTGCTCAACAGCATGACCAGAACGATAACAAACAGTCTTGATAGTTTGTTCATCCCAACCTCCTTATAGAATGTATACGTATGCATTTATTATAAGTCAACTATACCAGCTGTCAAGAAAATTCCTCAATAAAATGATAATTTTTCTAATATATTAGGGCTAATGGAATGGAATATATCGGTTGTTTGACCGATATAACAAGTTTATTAGGTGAATT
>CAZAMY010000279.1:0-4297 GCA_964485995.1 uncultured Sediminispirochaeta sp. | reverse complement strand
GCGCAGCGCCTCAGCCCGCAGCGGCAGCCACGGCGGAAACCGCAGCGGTGCAGGCTTTCAGAACCAGAGCGGAAACTCCGACTTCAGCAACGCCCTCAACGGGCAGCATGTAAGCGGCGGATCGAAAGGCGAGAGTGAGGGACTGCAGGTAATGCAGGTCCATCTCCGGGCCGACGGAACGCCAGCCGGAAGCACGGCCCCGACGGCCGGACGCAGCGGCGACAGCGGTATACGCGGACAGTTGCTGCAACAGCTGCAGGACCATCTGAACAACGATATAGTAAAGCGAAGTTCTATTCTCATTCGTGAAAACGGCTCAGGTGAAATAAAGCTCGATCTGAAACCGGATAACCTGGGTCAGGTGCGAATCCGAATCACCATGGAGAATAATCATATAGCTGGAAAGATTTTTGTCGAGAATAGTAGTGTAAAGGAAGCGTTCGATCAGAACATGCAGCAGCTCTACCGTGCATTTAAGGAGCACGGCTTCGAAGATGCCGCATTAAACGTTTCTGTGGGCGATCAGGGCCGCGAACAGCAAGAACGCGGCAGATCGCATGGACCGCAGCCGCGGGTTGCGTCGAAGCAGATTCACAGCTTGAATGAACAGAGTGCACGTGTGAATGAAAGCAACGGCGAACTACGACTGGTCGACGTGATGGCGTAGGTAAGGAGCTATACATGGATTTTACAGCGATGTTATCCGGTGCGGAAAGAAGCAAAGTCGAGATGCAGGTCAATGCCAGCAACAAAGGTCTAAAACAGGGCCAGGGGCTCAGTCAGGAACTCGGCAAGGACGACTTTTTGCAGCTGCTGATTACTCAGCTGCAGCATCAGGACCCCACGAAGCCGATGGATGACAAACAGTTTATCGCCCAAATGGCCCAGTTCTCTTCATTAGAACAGATGACCAATTTAGGGCAGGAGTTTGCCAAAATCAGCGGCATGGTAAGCCGCGGCAATGCACTCAATCTGCTCGGCAAACAAGTAGAAATTCTAGACGGGCAACAACGGGTGTCCGGTGTTGTTGAAGCGGTCTCCGGGACCGAGAACCCGCAGGTACAGGTGAACGGACGATATTATGATTATTCGGTAGTCGAAACAGTGAACATAAAGGAGGCAGCCAAATGATGCGTTCTCTCTATTCCGGTGTATCCGGTCTGCAAAATCACCAAATCCGAATGGATGTGATTGGTAATAATATATCCAACGTAAACACAACCGGTTTCAAGAAGGGGCGGGTCGAGTTTCAGGATATGCTGTCTCAAACCATGTCGGGAGCCGCCCGTCCGACCGAAGAAGTCGGCGGTGTAAACCCGAAACAGGTCGGCCTTGGAATGAATATCGCCTCGATTGACACTATTCATACTCAGGGTTCACTGAAAACAACCGGCGTGATGAGCGATGTGGCCATCCAGGGCGACGGCTTTTTCGTGCTGCGGGCCGGAAACAAAGAGTTTCATACCCGGGCCGGTTCATTCGGCCTCGATGAAAACGGAAACCTCGTAAACCCGGCCAACGGTATGCGCGTACAGGGCTGGAATGCCCAGACCGATGACGCCGGTACTTTCATCAACACCGCCGCCGATGTGGAAGACCTGGTCATCCCGGTCGGCAGTAAAGATCCGGCCGCCGCGACCACCGAAGTCGAACTGGCATCTAACCTCGACAAACGTACCCCGCTGATTCCAGCCGGTGCAACCGCAGCGGAAGCCCGGCAGGGAACCTGGAGCATTGATAAAACTATTTACGACTCTTTCGGGAACACCCATACCCTCAGAGTGAACTATACCCGTGTACCGGGTACACAAAACCAATGGCAGGGTGAAGTAATCGTTGATCCGGATTCCGAAACCCCTACTAATACACTGACCAATGTGGGGGCCGAAGGTAATGCGGACAACACCTTTATCGTTACCTTTAATAACCTCGGCACCCTGGAATCGGTGACCGATGCACAGGGTGATCTGGTGGAGGAAGGCCAGCTGCAGGTAAACATCGGTTTCGATGTGCTGGAGGCGGCTCCGGAAGCCGGCGAGCAGGTTCGGCAGAACTTTCAGCTCACCCTCGGCGAAGTCGACAGCGTGGTCGACACGATGACGCAGTTTGCCGAAAGAAGTTCCACCAAAGCATTCCGTCAGGACGGCTACCCGATGGGGTATTTGGAAAACTATAAGATCGATCAGTCCGGAATTATCACCGGAGTATACTCTAACGGTACCAACCGGGTGCTGGGACAAATTGCACTTTCCAGCTTTACGAACCCCGGCGGTCTTGAAAAAGCCGGCGAAAACACCTACGTTGTATCGAATAACTCCGGCGAGCCGCGTATCGGAGAATCGGGCGTAGCCGGGAAGGGCAAGGTAATTGCCGGTGCACTCGAAATGAGTAATGTTGATTTGGCTGAACAGTTTACCGACATGATTGTCACTCAGCGCGGGTTTCAGGCCAATTCCAAGAGCATCACCACCTCAGATCAGATGCTCCAAGAACTACTGACATTGAAGAGGTAGTTAAGATAAAATGAGGGGAGAGCAGGATAGTAGTTGAATGATTAAGGTAACGCAGCTGAACGGGCGGGAATACTATGTAAACCCGCACCAAATTGAACACGTTGAATTAAATCCCGACACCACACTTGTAATGCTCTCCGGTAAACGGCTGGTAGTTAAGGAGGACTACCAGTCGCTTTTCGATCGTATAATCGAATACAGACGGCTGATCGGCGCCTTTAAAAACGAGGAGTGATGAATGGATATTTCCACCTTAGCAGGACTTGGACTCGGTTTCACAATGATCCTGATGTCGATGATACTCGGCGGCAGCGGTCTTGGTGTGTATATCAACGTGCCCTCAGTGCTTATGGTTATCGGCGGTTCGTTTGGTGCAATTATGGTCGCCAATCCCCTGGCCCGGGTGCTGGGTATTATGCGTTATATCAATATAGTAATTCGGGTGCCGAATTACGAGCTCGAACGTACCATCACTACTCTGGTGAATTTTTCCGAACGGGCCCGCCGCGAAGGTCTGCTGGCCCTGGAAGATGATGTAGAGGAGGTGCAGGACGATTTCCTGAAAAATGGAATCCAGCTGGTTGTCGACGGAACTGACCCGGAGATTATCAAAACAGTGCTGTTCAACGATCTCGATCAGCTCTCTGCCCGTCACGATACGGGAATAAAACTGTTTGACGACTGGGGCAAACTGGCGCCGGCCTTTGGTATGATTGGAACGCTGGCCGGTCTGATTGCCATGCTGGCCAACCTCGACGATCCGGATGCTATTGGTTCAGGTATGGCCCTGGCACTGATCACTACGATGTATGGATCGATTTTTGCGAACCTGGTGCTTATTCCGATAAAAAGTAAACTTGAAGACCGACATAAAGAGGAGCAGCTGCTGCGAGAGATAATGATCGAAGGAATACTTTCTATTCAGGCTGGAGATAATCCGAATATCCTGAAGTATAAGCTGGTCTCCTTCCTCGATCCGAACCGCAGACGCGAGATGCTCGAAGTGTTAATGGGAGAATAGATGGCTGAGCGACGCAGAAAAAAGAAATGTCCTCCCGAAGGCGCACCCGAATGGATGACCACGTACGGGGATATGGTAACTCTGCTGCTTACCTTTTTTGTAATGATGTATACTACCGCCACGGTGGACGGTGCAAAGATACAGCTGATATTAGCGGCCTTCAATGGGTTGGGGCTGCGTTCGGGGGGAACCACCCTGCAGGCAACAGGCCAACTGGCGGATATGGGTAACACCATCATGGCCCTGCCGTCTACTCAGGCCGGCCGGGCTTTGGATGAGGCGCGCCGGAAGGCGGTCAGCATGTTTCAGCCCGAGATTAAGGCCAAAAAGGTGCGGGTGAAGCAGGATGAACGCGGTCTGGTCATAAGTTTGGCGGCGGATGCGTTTTTCGAGCCGGCCAGTGCTGAGGTAAACATAGAGGAGAGTCGGAGTGTCCTCGAGCGGGTGTCGAACCTGCTCATTTCGCTTGAGGAACATAAGTTCCGCATTGAGGGGCATACAGATCCGAATCCGACGGACCCGCAGGGTCCGTGGCGGACCAACTGGGAGCTGTCTACTGCCCGGGCGACCAATGTACTCCACTATTTAGTGGATTTTGGTGTGTCTGAGGAGATGTTCCAGGTGGCCGGCTTTGCCGACACCGTGCCGATTGCATCGAACGAAACCGAGGAGGGACGGGCGTATAACCGGCGGGTGGATATTATAGTACTGTCGGAGGGGCATTTATAGTTTGCAATAAACTGATTCTTTTGGTAGAATTTTA
>CAZAMY010000278.1:0-4298 GCA_964485995.1 uncultured Sediminispirochaeta sp. | reverse complement strand
GGCCGTCAGGACCGGTAAAGCGATACCAGCCCGCCCGGCTGCTGTCCAGTGGAATGCTGTGCAGGTAGTTCTCGGTGAGTGGTATTTTACCTCCGCCCCCCGGAAGATCTACCGCATACACCGGCATCGCCAGCCCCGAAATCCGACGGCGAAGCTCCCGCATCAACTGAAAGCCCCTTGAAAGCGGAACCCTGAAATGGGCGGTCCCAGCTGCCAGATCGCCCTGGAAAAGATAGTAGGGCTTTACGCGTATATCGAGCAGCCGCTGAAACAGAGATGCCAGCACATCTGCACTGTCATTTACACCTTTTAGGAGTACCGCCTGGTTCAACACCGGCAGTCCGCCCTGCACCAGCTCTGCCACCGCCTGACGGCTCTGCTCTGTAATTTCATTCGGATGGTTGAACTGGCTTATTACAAACATGGGTGCATACTCTGCCAGCAGAGCCGCTAAATCGCGGGTCAGCCGCTGCGGCAGGACCACCGGCATACGTGTTGCCAGGCGGAAAACCACAGTTCGCCCCGGAGCAGCCCTCTGAACTGTTCCATGGAGGGTCTCGAGAATACGCCCCAACCGCTCATCCGAGAGAGTGAGCGGATCGCCGCCACTGAGAATGATTTCGTGCACTTCGGGATGCGAGGCTGTATATTCGGCTATCTGCTGCACCTGCGAGTCAGTGATTATCCCCGCCCGCTGAGAAGAAAAATAACGCCGAAAACAGTGCCGACAGTAAACAGCACATTCATCAGTCACCAGAATGAGCACCCGGTCAGGGTAACGGTGCACCATTCGCGGCAGGGGAGAATAGTGCTTCTCATCGAGAGGATCCTGCACCTCGTACGGCTTTATCTGCAGCTCTTCCTGGCGGGGAATACATTGCATGCGAATGGGATCATGGTGGTCATCCCCTATCAGAGAGAAATAATAGGGAGTAAGCGCAAAGTCGAGCCCCGGTTGATTCGAGGCTGCCGGTTCTGAGGTGCCCGCCGGTTCGTCGGATGCACCGCGGGCAAAGAAGGCCTGCTCTGCGGGGCAAAGCGAAAACGAGACAGGCAGATCCTGTCTCGTTCTGATTGTGTGTCTGCGTTCCAATTTCCAGTCGTTCATTCAGCTTGTATGCGGCGTGGTGGCGGCTATTGTACCACCGTTTTATTGCGGTACACCTGCGAGATATAACTGCCGCTGAACTGCTCCTTCTCCTTCACCCAGGAGAGAAATTTTTGAGCTTCGTCCTTCGCCTGGTAGGGGCCTATCCTGACACGGTAGTAAAGCGTTCCGTCTACATCCTGCGACATAATACGCCCGGTAAAACCGAGTTGATCGAGCTCACGCTTGATTTTATCAGCCCTTGTGCGGCTGGTGAAGGACCCCGCCTGTATCCAGTATTCGGTAGTGCGGACTGTGCGGGTTTGCGGTTTTGCCTGTGCGGCCGGCGCCTGCGAGGGCTCCGGCCGTTTTTGGGCCGTCTGCTGAGCCGCAGTACTCGGCTTTTTGGCCGATACCTGTTGAGTCTCCGCAGTTGCTCCGCTTTCACCCGCAGCAGCGCTTCGGTCGGCTCCGGCTGACTCGGCCGCAGACTCATCGATATCCTCAGAGGTAATCGTCGGCTCTTCGGCTTCGGACCCGCCGTTCTCACCGTAGACGACTACGAAGTTTTCATCCTCTTCCGCCTCGGGGCGTCTTTCGAGACCCGGCGTTTTCTGATCGGAGCGCACCCATTCGACCGGGTCAAAATCCGCTCCGGCTTCCCGGCTTTCATCCTCTTCAGCGGTGACAGCCGGCTGCTGCTCCGGCTGGGGATAGAGCCATATAATGCCCGCTCCGACTACTACTAAAAGAAACAGCGTAGCGGAGAATAATATCCAGAGAAGTTTTTTTTGTTCCATCTTCAACCCTGCCGTTCAATCATAGTTAGAAACTCGGTTATCCTGCGCTGCAGTGCCTCGCGGCTTTCGGAGTTCCCTACATTATACATATCGACACTCTTTGTCTTTTTTTTAGGAAAGAGTCCGCGCTGCGACCAGAATCGCTGCAGGATCTGGAGGAGCGACCACCCGTTTCTGCCGCGGGCCCGCTTTATCCGTACTGATAGTGGAGCCCTAATCACAAGTACATAATCACAGAGCGTATGCAGATCCATCGGGAACAGAAGAGCGGCGTTTATACAGACATTCACATCCCGCGAAGTGTAATATTCGGTAGACTGCCGGACGATTGCTCGCATTCGCGGATGGACGATTTCCTCCAGGGTTCTGAGTTTTCTAGTGTCGGAAAACACAATTTCACCCAGAGCACTGCGGTTCACCCGGCCGTCCGAATGGAAAATAGCACTGCCGAAGGCCGCCTCCAGGGCCGCCTGCTCCTCCTGCAGCGCCCGGTGGCCGGTTTTATCCACATCTATTACCTGCCAACCCCGCTCAGCAAGAAAACCGGCGGCAGTATCTTTGCCGACGCAGCACTTTCCCGTTAATCCTACAACCTTCGCCATAGTTCGTTAATGGAGTTCTCCCCAGCTGTCGCCGATCTCTACACTCACTTTGAGGGGGACAGAAAGTGTGATGGCCGATTCCATCTCGCTGCGAATCATTTTGCCGTACTCTTCGGCCCTGCCGCCCGGAGCTTCAAAGATCAGCTCATCGTGTATTTGCAGCAGCATCCTCAGGTCGAGTCCTTCTTCGCGAATACGCCGGTCGATTTTGATCATCGCCAGTTTGACGATATCCGCAGCGGTGCCCTGGATCGGGGTATTCACCGCTATTCGTTCCGCCCCGTTCTTCTCGGTACGGTTACGGCTGTTGATTCCGGCTATGGTCCGCCGCCGTCCGAGCATCGTTTCGGAGTAGCCCTTCTGTTCGGTGGATTCTACGGTAGTGTGTATAAACTCCTGAATTTTCGCATAACGGTTGAAATAGGCGCTTATGAACTCATCGGCCCGAGCGCGGGGTATCTTCAGTTCCTGGGACAATCGGTAACCGGACATCCCGTACATCACTCCGAAGTTGATTGTTTTTGCAATACGGCGCTGTTCCGGGCTCACGTTCTCGGGATCCACTCCGAAGATGAGCGCACCGGTGCGGCTATGAACGTCGCTGCCGCTGCGGAAGGCCTCCTGCAGCTGCGGATCGCCGGAGAGATGGGCCAGAACCACCAGTTCGATCTGACTGTAATCGGCACTGATGAGCTTCCAGCCCTTCTGCGGTACAAAGGCTTTACGGATCCGCCGGCCGGCTTCATCGCGAATCGGAATGTTCTGTAAATTCGGGTCGCGGCTCGAGAGGCGGCCGGTTGCCGTGCCGGTCTGCACAAAGCGGGAGTGGATTCGGCCGGTATTCTCATTGACCAGCTCGGGGAGGGTATCAACGTAGGTAGATTTCAACTTAGAAATACCGCGGTGCTGCAGCACCAGGGCCGGGACTATATCCTCCTCTGCCAGCTGCTGCAGTACGTTCAGGTCGGTGGAGTACCCGGTTTTTGTTTTTTTAATGGGCTTGAGCTTTCGTTCGACGAACAGCACTTCCTGCAGCTGCTTAGTCGAACCGATGTTAAACTCGTATCCAACCTCAGTGTAGATCTTAGCCTCGATCTCCTGCAGCTGTTCCGCCATCTCTTTGGAATACTCATTGAGACGGTCATCGAGCAGACGGATTCCCCGCAGCTCCATCTCCCCCAGAATACGGACCAGCGGCATTTCCACATCAAAAAAGAGAGAGTTCAGGCCCATCTCCTTTAACTGCGGGGCATAGACCTCATAGAAGCGCAGAGTAACATCGGCATCTTCGGCAGCATATTCGGAGGCCGGCTGCAACTCTACATCCGAAAAGAGATTGCCCTTCTCCACTACATCGGAGTAATGGATAGTTTTATAACCGAGGTGCTTTTCCGCCAGACCGTCCATGCCATAGCCATTGGCCGTAGTATCCAGTAGCCAGGCAGCTATCATGGTATCACATGCGAGATTACGGACCTCCGTACCCCAGCGAGCGAGCACCTTGTAATCGTATTTGAAGTTGTGCCCGATTAGCTTGAGCTGAGAATCCTGAAGTAATTCATTCAGCACTGCCTGTACCTCTTTCTCGGGCAGCACCTCTTTTCCGCCGGCCTTCAAGGGAATATAGTAAGCCTCGCCGACTTTATAGGCGATGCTGAAACCAACCGGATCGGCGGTCATCTCGTTCAAGCTGGTGGTTTCTACGTCGAATGCAAACTGGCCGGTGCTTTTTACCCTTTTCACCAAGTCATGAATCTCTTCGATGGAAGTGACAGCCGTATACGTGCCCCGTTCCGAGTACCCCGGAGC
>CAZAMY010000277.1:0-4315 GCA_964485995.1 uncultured Sediminispirochaeta sp. | reverse complement strand
TATCTCTGCTGGGCTGCGGGAGGGCCGCAGTAGATACTCATAGGGCGAATAGAGCTGGTCGTAAAAACTGAGAAAATCGAACTCCCGCCGGAAGGTATCCGGATCGCTCCAGTACAGGAGCGGATTACGCTCTGACTGGGCGAATCCGAGCAGTCCTGTCGGCAGGCGCCGCCCAAGGTCCAGCCCGCTTACCGGCGGCAGATACCCGAAGGCCGGATTATGGCCCTCGGCCTCCGGCTGCGGGAGTACGGCGGCACTGCCCGGCGATCCGATCTGCAGTTCCGCAGCCAGAGGGAAGGCTGAAAGCCAGATTGTCAGTAGTGCTGCCATTACTCTATGCATATAGGATTAATGCTAAAGCACGGGCAGCTTCCCTTCAAGCGCTGCTCTGCTTATATTTAAGCCATGAAACATTACGCACTAATTACCGGCGGCGGCTCCGGCATTGGCTACGAGTTCGCCGACCTGCTGGCCGCTCGCGGATGGAACCTTGTGCTGGTCGGTCGCAGCGAGGAGAAGCTGCAGCAGGCAGCCGAGCAGCTGAGCGCCCGGCACGCCGGCTGTGATGTCCAGACTCTCAGCAGCGACCTGGCAGTCCCCGGCGAAGCGGAGCGCGTGGCGGCCGAATGCGGCCACCGCGAGCTTCAGGTAAAAATGCTGATCAACAACGCCGGCCGCGGCCTTTTCGGCCCGCTGACTGGGCAGAATTCGGGCGAGCTGCTGCAGATGCTGCGCTTGAACATCGAAGCCCTGACGGTTCTCAGCCACCGTCTGGCAGGCTCACTCGACTACCTGCTGAATGTGGGCTCCATGGCCGGGCGGCTGCCGATGCCGCGCTATGCCGCCTACGGGGCCAGTAAGAGCTATGTTCGAGAGTTTACCCTGGCCCTGCGGCAGGAGCTGCGCGCCGCGGCTTCTGAGCAACGGCGTCCGGCACCCAAAGTCGCAGTTCTTGAACCCGGCTACGTTCAAACCGAGTTCGACCTAAACGCAGGCGTAGCCGATCGGCGCTATCTGAGGTTTTCCAAGTTCAACGCAATGACCGCCCGGCAGGTGGCCGGGATCGGGCTGAAAGGCCTGCTGTCCGGCAAGGCGGTGATCGTTCCCGGCTGGCGCAACCGCCTGATGCTCTTCTTTGCCCATTTCATGCCAAAAACTCTGGCCGCCCGGGTCGTCTGGCGCGGCTTCTCGGCCCTGGTCGAATAGCAGCCCGCCGGCGCCCGGGGCGTTATGTAACTATATTATTGGCTTGTTTGAAGAGATCTTTTGCAAGGTTATTAAAAGCTTCGATATCATCCTTGCTGGGGAGCCCGCCCGGTAATAAACCGAAATCGGACGGGTAACGTGCATCGATGTAGACTTGATTCAAATTGTCTAACGCATCAGTGCTTATTGATAGATTTGAGTGAAGCTTTTTTGTGATCCCAAACAATGCAACAAGGTCATGTGTTTTTGGTACTTTTTGGTTTTGGTTCGCGATTAAGGCTTTTAGTGCTTTCTCAACAGCTTGATGGCAATGAAAAGCGGCGCTTTGTATTTTCTCAATAGTTACGAGGTCTACTTTCGAATAGTGGAGCCAGTTTTCAACCTGCTTTTTCATACACCGTTTTTCCATGTTCATGGATTTCTTTGAAAAATGAGTTCATGTGTTCCAAAAGTATATTATATTCGGGGAGTGTATAAACCAGCAAATCCATAGGAACTTCTTTGTTGATATCACGGAGAAGCCTACTTACCGAGAGTCGCATTTCCAAGCGCTCTCTGTAGGTGCGTGGAAGGTAATCAGTATCGAGAACTATGAGCAAGTCGATGTCGCTCTCCTCTTCGGCGGCATCCGATGCATGAGATCCGAAGAGGATGACCTTATAAATGTCCAGAGTTTTTAACCTGTTTAAAATACGGTCGATTTGAGTATGGATATCCAAGGTATCACACATATGTATATGTTATTTCACATACGTACGCTTGTCGAGTGTTCTTTTGAAGTATTAATGAATAGCACTCCACCGCAGAGCGGCAGAGTGCCTGAAGAAGTGATTAGAAGCGGTAGCTGTAGCCCATGCGGCCATAGAAGCCGTTTAGTTCGCCGGACTCGGCCAGGTCGGTGCGCAGCGGGCCGGTGCCCCGGTAGCCGAAGCCCAGGGTTACGGCGCCGTGGCCGTTCAGCAGCAGCTTGGGTTCGATACCGGCCGAATAGACGGAGTGGTTGACGCGGTCGAGGATTTCGTCGGTCCAGCGCACCTCTTCGCGGTAGTCGCCGGTATAGCGGTACTGCAAAAGTCCGGTGCCGGTTTCCAGTGGCAGGCCGATTTCCAGCCAGTCGGTTACCTGCAGTTTCGGTTTGATTAGCAGGGCGCTGTAGCCGGATTCCAGGTGGTACTCGTGGCCGGAGGCGTCCTCTTGTGCTCCGCTTACTTCGGATTGGGCGTAGGCGCTGAAGCCTATCTCCAGATGATCGCCGAACTCGCGGGTAATCTCGGCGCCGATTCCGCCCATGGCGTCTCCGCCGGCGTTTCCTCCGCCGAGAATTACGGCGGCGTTCCATTGATATTCGTCGGCGGCCATCCCGGCGGCGACAAGTATCAGCATCAGTGAAATGGTAATTAGTTTTTTCATTTCTCTTTCCTCCAGTGCAAAATGTTATACACCGAATATGCCCTGCCGCCGGAATGTCTACAATTGGACATTAGTATGAATGTGCAGCTTCATACGAAAGTATGAGGCCCCGACGGCCGGCTCAGCCCGGCAGCGACTGCGGAAGGTGTCTATAAGATTGAAATTTTTATAAAATTTTTCCCCGCCGGCTGAAGCAGGCGTCGCCGAACCGCTGTCATTAATGGTGAAGATTCACAAATGGAGGGGGATTATGATTCTCAGTTATTACCGGCGCGGGGCCGGGGAGTGGCCGGCGTGTGTGCGGTGTGAGAGCGGCGGGCTTGCCGGGCGGCAGATGCTGCTGGATTTCGAGGAGGACCAGCTGTGTGTGGTGCGGGAGATACGGCGTAACGGCTCTATTGGCGGCCGGCACCCATGGGCGCCGGACCGCAGAGTGTGGGCAGGGGGCGGCGAGGCTGCCGCGGAAGCTGAATGGTCTGGCCCAGGCAGCCCGGGGGATTGTGCGTAGGGCGGTTATTTATCGGCGGTAATGGTGTGGGTTTTGTTGAACTCGTGCCAGTAGGTGTCTACATCTTCGCAGAGGTGGTCGATGTGCTGGGCCATGGCGGTCTCGGCTTCCTCGGGTGAGCGGGTTTTGAGGGATTCGAAGACGGCCCGGTGTGAGCCCATGTAGGGGGCGTGCAGGCGGTTGCGCAGCTGTTCGAAGAGTTCTGATTGCTGTCCCATCATCGAGAGAATCATATAGAGCGAGTAGAGGGCCTCGTTGCGGGAGGCGACGGCGATGGTGCGGTGGAACTCGATGTCGTCCTGGGCGGCACTTTTCTGCTGATTGTAATCGTTCTGTTGGCGTTCGATAATTTCACCGAGCTTGTCAAGTTCTTCGTCGGTGATGTGTTCGGCGGCCAGGCGGGCGGTGGTTCGTTCGATGGCTTTGCGGGCTTCGAGGACCTGCAGGAACTTGTGGAGCACGTTGCTGTTAATCAGTTCGTCGAGATGGCGTTTGTGTTCTTCTATCTTACGGGTTTTGTAGGTGTGGTCGATCGCTTCCAGGCCCTGCGGTGTGATGGTGCGCCCTTTGATGCTGTGTTTCTGCAGGTAGCCCTGGGTTTCGAGTTTGTTCAGCATACGGCCGATGGTGGCGGCGCTGACGCTGATGCCCTCCTCTTCGAGCCGGTTCACTACAAACCATGAGCCCACAGGTTCGTCCGACTCGGCTATGATTTCGAGAATTGCCAGTTCGCGGTTTTTATCTTTTAGGTCCATTGACTACTCCTCTTCTGAATAGTAGTAGATAATGTCTGATCGTGCAAGCCAGAAATTCCTTTTTGACCGTAGCGGACGCCCACGGGGCGGGGCGGAGTTCAATTAGTGAACTTTTCTGTTGACTTCGCGCCTATTTGTGCTATCATATTACTACTCACACGATGAGTAGTAATGAATGTATAGAACGGAGGTGGATATGTTTGTCGGTGTATATACGGCGCTGGTGACTCCCTTTACGGAGGATAATAAGGTGGATGTGCGACGGCTGCAGGATTTGGTAGATCTGCAGGTTGCCGCCGGTGTGGCCGGGTTGGTTCCGGTGGGAACTACGGGCGAGTGTCCGACTCTCTCGGCGGAAGAGACCGAGCTGGTGATCGGTACGGTGGTGCGGCAGGCAGCTGGACGGGTGCCGGTGATTGCCGGAGCCGGTGCGAAC
>CAZAMY010000276.1:0-4315 GCA_964485995.1 uncultured Sediminispirochaeta sp. | reverse complement strand
CGAAGATGAACGAAGGATCGGCATACTTATCGGAAACAGTTCTATGACCCTCCAACGGGACTTCAGTGCCCTGTACGATACCCTTTCCAGTGCGTTCCAAGTCGAAGAGCTCCCTCGCGGCGAGACTATACCGCCGAGAATCGATGTATTGTTTCTGCTCGGCGCCGGGGACTTGAATCGTTACGAGTTACTACACATCGACCAGTATCTGATGAGCGGAGGAAAGGCCTTTCTGGGGATCGACGGGGTGAAAATAGACCTTGAACAGAATCTGAAGGCAAGCTCATATGAGGATGCACCTATGTTCGACGTCCTCGCAGCTTATGGGGTAAGAGTCGAAGAGAAGCTGGTTCTGGATACATATGCAAAGGATTTCAGGCTTCCTCGCCAGGTTTTCGGGGGCATGGCGTGGGAGGTTATCGGACGCTACCCCCATTGGATCAACATCCGCCCGGGCAATGTGAGTTCCGAAAGTCCGGTTACCGCCCGCTTCCAAGGCCTCGATCTGCTTTGGCCGAGCCCCGTTGAAATACTGAACGAAGGTCAGGGACGGATTGTCCCGCTGGTAAAGAGCTCGAATGAGGCTTGGATTATGGATGAACGGTATATAACCGACCCCTATCGAATGGATGGTGTAAACCCGAATAGCGCTGAATCGGCCGGACAGTACACCCTGGGAGTGGCGGTTGAGAAACAGCTGGACAGCTACTTCTCCGGCCAGCAGCTTACTCCACCGGCTGGTGAGCGTCTGCCTTACGAGGAAATTCGCCGGAGCAGCGATTATACCAGGCTGATCGTATTCGGCGACTCTGATTTTGCATCGAACATCATCCAATACTCCAACAGCATGTACAATATGGATTTTCTGCTGAACTGTGCCGATTGGCTGGCAAAAGACGATGACCTGATGCAGATTCGTACCAGAAATGTGCGTGATACCCGCCTGAACCGGCTCGATCCACAACGCGCCCAAGTTCAATATATCTTCTCACAAATTGTGAACATGGTGTTGATTCCTCTTCTGATAGTAGGATATGGGATTATTCGCTCAGTGGTACGGCGTAAGCAGCACGGATATTCACAGGAGGAGAATCATGACGTACAAAAGTAAAGTCATACTGCTGGCAGCAGCTGCGGTTCTGTTATTGTCCACATACTTTTTAGGAACGCTGTTTAATCCGCAGAAGAGTATTACACTCAGTGCGAAGCCGTTGTTTCCGGACCTCAAGCCTGAAGATATTGCTTCTGTTGAGTTTTCCAATGCCGAGTACTCCCTGCAGCGCGGAGCAGAGTCTGGGCAGTGGAACCTCCGGATCGAGGGAGAGAGTTTTCCGGCCGACCAGGTACAGGTGCGGTCCTTTATAGAAGCCGTAGCACAGCTCTCGTACTACTCGCGTGCATCTAAAGATAAAGATACCTGGCCTGATTTCTCGATTGCCGAGGGGCAAGGTAAAAGAGTGACACTCAATACCGGCAAAGCCACAGAGCAGGAGATATCGCTTGTGTTCGGGGCAAAAGTTCAGGGGAGCTCCCAGCAGTATGCCCGGACCAGTAACTCGGAGAACACCTATGTTGCGGATGATATATCCGCCTATCTCGATCGCGACGTGGGTTACTGGGCAGATCTCACCCTAGTTCCCGCGGATGTGAGCATACAGGACGTGATATCAATCGAGTACCGGGATTACCGGATTGAACGGAGCGAAACCGCGCAAGGACAGACACAGTGGATCCTCTCACAGGAATCGCGAGGTGAAGAAGAGCTGATTGATGAAAGCGACACGGTTGATAGATTTCTGCGCAGTTTCATTGAACTCAGAGGCGAGGATTTCGCAAGCGCCTCCGAAAGACGGAATTCCGGACTCACAACGCCGCGGGAGATTATTCGTATCGAGACTGTCGATGGAACTGACTATGAGTTGCGGATTGGAGCACAGACTGCACAGAACCGGATTTTTGTGCGTCCGACACGTTCCGAGTATACGTATCTGGTCAGCGAATGGAGAGTAAATACGGTGCTGAATCCTCTTAATGAACTAGTTGACTGATTGAACGCGTGCATGAAAAAAACTGTGCCCCGTAGAGCTCAATCCTCCTGGGATGCCAGAAACGAGCGAAACTTGCCCGGATCAGGCCTGAAACCGACCAGGTTTGTCTCGATATCGTGTTCGGCTTTACGCAGGGCCGCGCGGGACTCTTTCAGAATACGGTCGCTGTTGATGAGGCGGCCGTTTCTGGAGCTCAGCCCGATCTTGATGTCAAAAGTACAGAGCTTTTCTCCCGACTCTCTATACACCTCTTTCTGAAAGTCAGACAGCTCGTTTATACCCTGTTCTAGATCGGTATTCGGCAGGATAACCGCCATCTTGTCGTGATCGACTTCGAAAAGCAGATCGTGAAAATTAAAGTGGTCCTTTAATTTCTGAGCAAGTTGAATATAGGTGAGCCGGTCCTCCATTGCATTGCCGCACTGGATAAGCGCGGCTGCCAAGTCTTCATCAAAGGCGGCTGCTCTGCGCAACTCGTTACTGAGCCGCTCCTCGAGGTATTGTTCGAAGCACAATCCAGAATCCGGGGCGTACAATGACTCTTCTTCCTCCTTATAGCTTGTTGGTGATGTGGATTCATAGATTGAATGGTCAACCTCCGGAGTCTCCGGCGCATGTAGCGATGCTGATGAGTTGCCTTTACCGGAACTTAGGAGACTGATCAACAGCAGCAGAGTGAGCCCGGCCAGTACATAAAAAATATTGGTTGATAGGGAAAGCAAACCGGCGGGAGTAAAAATCTGGTAGACCCCCTCACCGAATACGCGGGCATCATCTGTTAGCTGGACCCTATGACTGGTTTCGATAAGGGTGTTGTATGTGAGGTCAATGGACTTTCGCAAAAAGCGTTCTGAATCTTCGGCAACCTGTATATACCGCGGATTACGAGCATAGACATATATAAGCTCATCCTTGGCGTTGTATAAAATGAAGCTTTTTATCTGCGGCACGCTGACGAGATTCTGGCGGAAAGCGGTGAGATGCTCCTCGAAGCCTGTATGTTCAAGTGTAAGCATAGTCTTGGCCTGTGCGCTGAGTCGGGTTATTTCGAGCCGGCCATCGCTTGTGCCCCGGGTATAGGCGCTGATCAGCACAGAAGCTGCATATCCGATTAAGGCCAGCAGAGCAATAAGGGTGAACAGGTTTACAGTCTTCAATAGGTTCCGCTTCATGCCTGTATTATAAAGAAAAACAGCTGAAAGTAAAATCGTTTTTTATCTGCTTGAGAGATGAGCCTGTGATGTTTACACTAGAAATATGAATACACGCGAAATAAGAAAAAGAGTTTTGCCGCCTGGATGGTATCCTGCTGATGAAAAAGAAACTGTATCGGTTTTGGAGCAGTAGGTACAGTCGATCCAGGGCCCTGAAGTTCAGAACGGGGTGGCCGCGATAGTACCGCATGCCGGATGGAGTTTTTCCGGAAAGTTAGCGTACAAGACCCTGCGGCTCCTGAAACCGAACAGCGATGTCGTTGTGGTGATCGGGGGACACATGCGGCCGGGGGACGGAATTGCTATTGCCCAAGAAACCTACTTCGAAACCCCCTTTGGGCCAGTACCGGCGGCCGAGGAGTTCAAGGAGAACCTCTTCGAACAGGCCGAGGTAAAAATCGACAGGAATCCCGACAACACCGTCGAAGTGCAGCTGCCGATAGTTCGCTATCTGTTTCCTCATGCCAAAATCGTGTGGCTGCGAGTGGGGGCCGGCAATGAAGCTGTGCGCCTCGGCCGGATATGTGCCGGAATTGCCGGAAATCTGTCTAAAACGGTGAGTGTAATCGGCTCTACCGATCTTACCCACTACGGTCCAAACTACGGATTTGCTCCCAAGGGCATCGGTCCGCAGGCAGTAGAGTGGGCGCAGCAAGAGAACGATGCCGGGATTATTCAACAGATGCTCGAGATGAAGCCAGAAGAGGTACTGCACTGGGGAAATAGGCAGAAGGCAGCCTGCTCATCCGGCGCGGCCGCGGCGGCGATTGAGTTCGCTGAAAAAATGGGATGCGAAGAGGGCGTGCTGATCGGTTATGACAGCAGTTACTCAATTCATCCCGACAGTTCGTTTGTCGGATATGCCGGGATAATTTACCCCTCTGCTGACAAATAGGATTCTATCGTCATCCGGGTCCACTCGATTACATCCTGGATGATCTCGGGGCCGGCTTTTCGGATGCCCTGCAGCTCCTGTTCTCTTCTTATAGCTGCTGCTGCAGGTAAAAGCGTTGTTACAATGTCATTCTGCTCCTTCGAGATGGAAGAGCGATA
>CAZAMY010000275.1:0-4317 GCA_964485995.1 uncultured Sediminispirochaeta sp. | reverse complement strand
CGGCAGGCCGAAGGCCGGGTCGGTAGTGGACTCTCCTTCGATCTCTTCGCTCACATCCCCCGGGTTGATAGCCAGATAAAATCCTGACTTGAGTTTTCCGCGACCAACTTCCACCCCTTTTATCTTCACACTGTATTCACTCGGTTCCAAGCGCATATTGTCTATAATCCGGATTCTCGGAACTACCAGACCGAGTTCCAGTGCAGATTCCCGCCGTATACGGGTTATGCGGTCGAGCAGTTCGGCCCCCTGATCCTTGTCCACCAGAGGGATAAGACCATAGCCCAGCTCGAGGGACAGTGGGTCGAGCGGAACGACCGGAGAGACATCTTGTGGCTCGGTTTCCTGCGGCGCCGCTTCCTCGGTCTGCCGGGCGGCTTGTTCCTCCGCCATCTGCTTGCGTGAAAGCCGGTAGGCCAAGAAGCCGATCAACAGGGATAGGGGAATCAGCACCAGCGAGGGGAAGCCCGGCAGAAACGAAAGAAACAGAAGAAAAATCGCAGCAATCCAATAGACCCGTGAATGCTGGCTGAACTGCTGCGAGACATCGGATCCGAAAGTACCGTCAGATATTGCCCGTGTTACGATCAAGCCGGTGGCTGTCGAGATGAACAGGGCCGGAAACTGGGTAACCAAACCGTCACCAACGGTCAGCGACACATAGGTATTGGCCGCCAATCCCAGGGATTCACCGTGAATCGTAGTGCCTACAATCAACCCGCCCACAATGTTGATGGCGGTGATTAAAATACCGACCTTTACGTTTCCCGAAACGAACTTCGAGGCACCGTCCATTGCTCCGTAGAAATCGACCTCCTTCTGCAGATCGTTTTTCTGTTTGGTAGCCTCCTCTTCACTCAGCGTACCCGAGTTATACGCCGCCTCAATGGCCATCTGTTTTCCGGGCAGTGCATCCAGGGTAAAGCGCGCGGCAACCTCCGCAACGCGGGTGGCACCCTTGGTAATAACAATGAACTGCACTGAAATCAGAATAACGAAGATAATAAAACCGATAACCAGCCCCTCGGTTCCCGAGGTACCGACAACAAAGGTTGCAAAAGCCCGGACGATCTTTCCGTCGAACTCGCTCCCCTGCGAGAGGATAAGCCGCGTCGAACTAACATTCAGTGCTAAACCGAATACAGTTGAAAGCAAGAGGAGAGTCGGAAAAACAGAGAACTCCAGTGCACGCCTGGTGTAGAGTACAATCAGAATGACCAGCAGGCTGAAAACCAGATTCGAGGCCATCAGCAGGTCGAGCATAAACGCCGGCAGAGGGATAATCATCATCGCGATAACAGCGATTACACCAACTGCTACCATTATATCGTTGCGGCCGTTCAGCAGAGATCCCCGCAATGTGCCGGAAATATCAGCCATAACATACTCCTTCACTCATTTTCCAATAGTTCAATTAAGATACCCTCTCCTGCTCTTTCATTCGATACACCTCCGACAGTACGATTGCCATAACCTCGTAGTACTGCTCGGGGATTTCATCTCCGATCTCTACTTCCGCATAAAGTGCCCGGGCCAGCGGCTTGTTTTCGATTACCGGTACATCGTTCTCCCGGGCAATCTCCTTGATTTTCTGGGCAATATGATCCTGCCCTTTAGCAATGACCATGGGTGCGTTCATCTTCTCCTGCTTCCATTCGAGTCCGATGGCAAAGTGGGTCGGGTTGGTAACTACCACATCGGCCTCCGGTACATTTTGCATCATGTTCTGGTTCAGCATATCCCGCATCCGTTCCCTGAGCCGGCTGCGGATCAAGGGATCCCCCTCCATGGTCTTGCGCTCTTCCTTTACTTCCTGTTTTGTCATTTTCAACGAATCGAGATGCTGTTTACGCTGAAACAGGTAATCCGGGAGCGCCATCAACAGCATAGCTATCGCCGCTTCGATGAGTATTCGAAATGCGATTCCGGCAATATTTACAAGTGAATACTGGTACGGTGCATTTACGAACTGGATAATCATATCCATCTCGATCCGTATGTTTATGTACGCGATGATCCCGATGACCACCACCTTCATGATTGATTTCCAGAAATTGAACAGCGCCTCCATGGAAAAAAAGGATTTCTGCAGAAATCGTGAAAAATTCGGAGCAATCTTACTGAAGTCGGGGGTAATCGGTTTGGTACTGAACAGGAAGCCTACCTGCAGCAGGTTCGCCAGCAAAGCCGCCACAAAGGCAATCAGCGCCGGAGGAGCAAACAGGCGAATGAAGTAGTTGAAAAAGGCCGGTACAATCTGCGCTTCCCGGGCCGGATCGAGCTCGGTAGAGAGCTTCAGAAAAAATGTCAGCATCTCCTCCATAGTTGCCCACATTCGGGGGGCCATTATTCCGATGGCAATAACGGGAAACAGCAGCACCAGGGCCGAAGTGAACTCTGAACTCTTGGCTACCTTGCCGTCTTCCCGGGCTTTACGGATTTTATGTTCGGTGGGATCCTCGGTTCGCCCCTCGTCTTCAGCAGCAAACCACTGCAGATGAATAGCAAAGCTGCTGACATCGGTACCAATCGAATCGGTGGCAGTCTCAGCAGTGCCGCCCGCACACTCGATCCCGAGAAGCCGGCGGTAATATTCATCTATGTTGAGCCATTCACTCATACCGAACCTCCCCGCTCGACATCGGCCAGATAGCGCATAATTTCGAGGAAACTGGCATCGATTATGCGCGCAAACGCCTCCATTAGAAAGGGCATGGTGACCATGATCATTACAAAGGCGATACCGATTTTTATCGGAAAACCCAGCATCAACAGGTTCATCTGGGGGGCAGCTTTGGCCAGCAGTCCCATGGACACCGAAATCAGCAGCAGGGTCCCCAGAATCGGGAAAGAGATAATAAGCGCCTGGCGGAAGAGCTCGGAGAGGCTGCCGAGGATCAGATTCAGCAGTCCCTCCCGGCTGTTGATGATATCGACGGCCCGCATTACCTGGAAAGAGCGCAGTACTCCAGCCAAAAACAGTTTCTGAAAACCACCGACGATTATGAATACAAACATGGCGATGATATTCAAAAACTGCCCCAACAGGGGAATCTGGACCTGCGCCATTGGGTCATACACCTGCGAAGCGCCGAACCCCATCTGGAAGGAGAAGTACTGTCCGGCCACCAGGAAGGCTGCGTAGATTACAGTCAGAACAAAGCCCAGACTGATACCGATCAGCGCTTCGCCTACCAACAGAAAAATGTACTGTACCCCGTTGTCAGGCATAGGATAGCCGGCTTCATACACCCAGGGAAAAATCATGACCGCGGTAAACAGCCCCAGCGCAACCCGCGCAACCCCGGGAATCGCCCGTGAGGAGAGCAGAGGAGCAATACTGAGCATAGCGAATATTCGGGTAAAGAGGATGAGAAATAGTTGGGTGTTCGCTGCAATGAGGTCGATGTTCACCTCGGCTTAGCCTCCCATCTGCGAAATCAAACTGAGTATCTTCAGAGTAAACTGCTGCATTGACTGCAGCATCCACGGTCCGAAGAACGCTACGCTGGCCAAAATGGCCGCGATTTTAGGTACAAAGGTCAGGGTCTGCTCCTGGATACTGGTGGTAGCCTGAAAAATCGATATCACCAGACCAACCGCGACACCGATAATCAGCATGGGCGCGGCGATAATCAGTACCTGCAACACCCCGCTCTGCATTATATTGGCAGCCATTCCGATGCTCATATAATCCTCCTATCCCGCTTCATCAATTGAAGCTCTGTATGAGCTGCTGGGTTATCAAGCCCCAGCCATCAACCAGTACAAACAAAATGATCTTGAACGGCAGCGAGATCATAATCGGCGGCAGCATGATCATTCCCATAGACATGAGAGTGGAAGCTACCACCATATCGATCACTATGAAGGGGATGAACAGCAGGATTCCAATTTTAAACGCCACCGTTAGTTCATGCAGCACATACGCCGGTATAAGTACATAGGTGGGTACTTCCGAGAAGTTGGCCGGTTTTGGAAGCCCGCGCATTCGCATGAACAGCTGAATCATCTCGTGGTTATCATCCATCTGGCGGTACATAAAGATCCTCATCGGTGAGATCGACTCGTCATACATCTCCTCGATTCCGATTTCCCCTTCGGCGAATGGACGGAAAGCCTCCTGGTACACATTGTCCAGAGTCGGCCACATGATAAAGAGCGTGAGAAACAGCGCGATCCCCATCATAACCTGATTCGGCGGCACCTGCTGCAGAGAGAGGGCGCGCCGGATAAAATCCAGTACAATTGCGATACGCAGAAAACTGGTCATCAGGATGATTATTGAAGGCGATAGAGTAATAACCGCCAGGAGCA
>CAZAMY010000274.1:0-4370 GCA_964485995.1 uncultured Sediminispirochaeta sp. | reverse complement strand
TTGGCGAAAATCATCTGGAACACGAGGCCCGCCCCAGCCAGGCCGGAGCCCAGCAGCAGGGCCGCCAGTACGCGGGGCAGCCGCAGATTGAGTACCAGCGTTCTGGCCAGAGGATCTTCGGCCAGCAAAGCGGGCGAGATGAGTCCCGGCTCAGGATAGCGGCCGGTGAGAACGGCCACTACTAGTGTAACTGCCAAAGCCAACAGCAGAAGCAAGAGCCCCCGCCGCTGGCGTTTTACATTCGACTGCATTCCAGCCTACCGACGTTCAGTTAAGAGTAGTTTCAAGCCGCGGTAGAACCAGAGAGGAGATTTCACCAGCTGAAAGCCCGTACATACTGCGGTAGAAACTGATCACCTCTGAACCCATATCCATACTTCTGAAAATGTCCGGATGCAGGGTTTTGGCCAGCCACTGGGTTCCCAGAATCCAGCGTACGTCCGGCTGAGCCCAGCTGTAGAAGTCGGCGGGAAAGGCGTGGACATTGCCCTGCCGGCTTGCCCGCAGCTGCTGCCATTTGTCACTGTTGATGATTTTTTCAAAGAAATCGTCGGGAGCGCTGTGGTAGCTGGTAATGACAATGGAATCCGGATCCCAGGCGGCAATCTGTTCGAAGTTTACCGTCTTCCAGCCGCGCCCGATGTTCGAGTCGGCCCATACGGGGGTACCCCCGGCAGTTTCAACCTGGAAGGTCTGGATCCAACTCTTCGGGGGGATATTGAAGGAGGTGTCGCTACCGCGCACACTGTAATACAGCATGAGAACCCGCGGCTTTTCGTTTGTATCCAGCGTCGTGGTTCTGCGCTCTATATCATTCAGCCGCTCTTCGTATATTGTCACAATCTCCTGTGCACGGGCCTGCCGGTCCAGCACCTTTCCGAGAATATTAATATCCCGGATAAAAGACTCGGCGCTCTCGAGGTTCAGCGCCAACACCGGAATTCCCAGCTTCGACAGTGATGCGCCGAGCCGCTTGTACATAAAATCCTTTACTATCACCAGGTCGGGACGCTGGGCCGCAATCTGTTCCGGTCCGACCTCGTGTGAGAGCTTTGTCACTTCTTCGAAGTCGGGATCGAGGTAGGGCAGAAAATTTCCCAGCCCCTGGTTAGTTTTCCCGATCGCAACCACCTGGTCACGGGCCTCCTCGAACAGATAGTAGGCGTTGGCGGTAATCAGTGTTGCCTTACCGGCCAGAACCACCCGCTGCGGAACACCCTCTATAGTTATCTCATTGCCGAGCGAATCTTCGATGGTCAGCGGATAGTGCGTCGAGGGGGCAGCAGATGCATTGAGGGGAAACAGCAGGGCCGCCAATAACAGGCCCGCACCCAGCATCCTGCGTATAAAAATATTGGATTGTGTGTGTAGGAACATAGATACTCCTTGTTTGAAAAAACTATGCAAGTCTAAGTCATTATATACAACAGTGAATAATGGGATGTCAAGGCACCAGGCATCTGGACATCTGCACCTCCTAATAGATACAATGAACCATACGAAGGAGGCGCAAGACGTGAGTATCGAGGAACGAGCACAACAGGCCAAACAGGCACAAATCCGCTGCGCGGGTCTTTCGACCCAACAGAAGAACGACGCTTTGGAGGCTGTCGCCGCGGCGATAGAGGCGCAGCGCAGCAGCATCGAAGCAGCCAACCGGGCGGATGTCGAGCGGGCCGCCAAAGAGAAGCTCGAAGCCCCGCTGCTCAAACGACTCAAGTTCCAGGGCGGAAAAATCGATCAGTCCTGCGCCGGCGTGCGGGGCGTAGCCGGGCAGAGCGACCCGGTCGGCGTAGTCCAGAGCGCCCGCCGGCTGGACGACGGCCTGGAGCTCTACCGGATCAGCTGTCCAATCGGCGTAATCGGCATGATTTTCGAATCGCGCCCGGATGCCCTGGTGCAGATGGCCGCCCTCAGCCTCAAGAGCGGCAATGCCGTCCTGCTGAAAGGGGGCCGCGAGGCCCTGGAGACCAACCGCGAGCTGGCCCGTATCATTGCTGAGGCCACGGAGCAAGCCGGGATACCAGCCGGCTGGATCCAGCTGGCCGAAACCCGCGAGGATGTGAACAGCATGCTGGCCCTGGACCGCCAGATCGACCTGCTGATCCCCCGCGGATCCAACCAGTTCGTCCGGTATATCATGGACAACACCAATATCCCCGTGCTGGGACACGCCGACGGCGTCACCCATCTCTACATCCACTCCGCCGCCGACCTGCAGATGGCGGTGGAACTGGCCGACGACTCGAAAAACCAGTACGTAGCCGTCTGCAACGCCCTCGAAACCCTGCTGGTGGATGCAGCGGTGGCGGCCGAGTTCCTCCCGCGCCTGAAACAGCGCATGGACGAGCGCGGGACCGAGCTGCGGGGCTGCCGACAGACCCGCAGCTACATCGATGTGAAAGCGGCCACTGAAGAGGACTGGGCGGCCGAGTATCTTGACAAGATATTGGCTGTAAAAATAGTCGACGGGCTGGAATCGGCCATCGGGCACATCAACACCTACGGCTCGGGCCACACCGACGCCATCGTCACAGGCGACCGGCAGACCGCCGAACAGTTCATGAACCTGGTCGACTCGGCAGACGTCTTCTGGAACGCCAGCACCCGTTTCTCCGATGGCTTCCGTTTCGGCCTCGGCGCCGAGGTCGGTATCAGCACCCATAAAATCCACGCCCGCGGGCCCGTCGGCCTGGAGGGGCTGGTTATTTATAAATGGCGGCTCTACGGCAGCGGGCAAAAGGTTGCCGACTACGGTGGACCGGACGGACGCAGCTTTCTTCACCGCCCGCTGGACCCGGAGGGCCGGGAGTGAGGAACTTCAGCACCACCAAGCGCATCGTCATCAAGATCGGCACCAATCTCATTACCACTTTGAACGCCCTGGACACAGAGTATATGGACACCATCAGTCATCAGATTGCCGAGCTGGTGGAGAAGGATTATCAGGTGCTGCTGGTCAGTTCGGGGGCTATCGGCATGGGAGCCACCGAACTGGGCTTCGCCACCCGGGTGACTGACGTGCGCATGCGCCAGGCCTGCGCCGCCATCGGCCAGCCGCTGCTGATGCACCAGTACCGCGAATCCTTCGTGCCGCACAATATACGCATCGCCCAGGTTTTGATCACCCGCGAGGTGCTCAACAACCGCAAATCCTATCTCAATCTGCGTAACTCAGTGGAAGAGCTGCTGGCCCTGCACGTAGTGCCGATCTTCAACGAAAACGACAGCATCTCCACCGATGAAATCGGCAACGCCTTCGGCGACAACGACCGGCTCAGCGCCATGGTGGCCAGCAAAGTCGACGCCGACCTGCTGGTTATCCTCAGCGACATCGAAGCTCTCTTCGACGGCGACCCGAAGGGCGAACGCGAAGTGCACCGTATCCCCGTGGTCGAACAGGTTGACGATGAGATCCTCTCCTACGCCGGTTCGCCGGGCAGCCGCTTCTCCACCGGCGGCATGCTGACTAAACTGAAAGCGGCCTCAATCGCCGCCAGCGCCGGCTGCCGGACCATTCTGGCCCACGGCAGACAGCCGCGCATCCTGCAGCGCATCCTCGCCGGCGAGGATATCGGCACCCTCTTCCTGGCGCAGGAAAAGCTTTCGGCCCGTACCCGCTGGATTCTCAACAGCTCGCCGAAAGGCAAAATCGTGGTAGATGAAGGGGCCCTGGCCGCACTGCGTCGTCATAAGAGCCTGCTGCCCTCCGGCATCAAAGCGGTGGAGGGCATCTTTAACGAGGGCGACGTAGTGTTGATCAACGAAGTGGCCAAAGCGGTGCCGGCCTACAACAGCAGCGAAATCGAGTCACTGATGGGCAAACACACCCGCGAAGTGACCGAACTCTACGGCAGCGCCCGCCGTGACGAAATCGCCCGCCCCGAGGACATTGTCTTTGTGGTGGAGGCGTAATTGCTGGAAGCGGGGGTAAATCTCCGCCGTTTCGTGTCGATATACTGAATATGGGAAATGTACTGTTTATACATGCCGTCGGCCTCACTCCTTACGCTCTCGATGAGCAGCTTCCGTTGAAGCGGCACAGCGGAGAGTACGCTACGGCCTTTCAATATGTAATGGAAAAAATTCAATTCTTTCCGCAACTCGACCGCGTGGTAGTGCTGACCGACCTGCCCAAAGACGTGTTGGCCCGCCACTGGCACCCCGAGTTCGGAGAGATCGTCAGCCAGCCGGTGTGGAGTGCCGCTGAACTGCTGCGCAGTATGCAGTCCGAAACCGGCTCCGGCGAGGAAAATGGCGACCTGTTCGTCCTCTGGGCCGATGCGCCACTGCTGGATGCCGGGCTGACCGAGAAAATGTACCAGAACCACCGCCGCTACTTCGCCGACTACAGCTTTGCCGACGGGTAT
>CAZAMY010000273.1:0-4376 GCA_964485995.1 uncultured Sediminispirochaeta sp. | reverse complement strand
CCTTTCCGGCCCCTAGAAGTATTTTCTGATAATGGCTGATGACACTCGCGCGATCTTCAACAGCAACTAAATCACTGAACCGTAATCTCTGATTAGAATCCTCAATGTGGGGTCGATTCAGCATAGAGAGGCACTATTTGCTATTGAGACTTTGGTCCCTGTTGGAAGAGAACAACGACCCTTAGAAATGATATAGTCTCACATCAAATTCACATCAATTTGCCGCAATTTCTACCTGAACGTATGTTATTGTATCTACAAGCCCGCTCCACCGGCACCGTTTTTCAGATAGTGCGTGACTATTGGCGAAATTACATGAAGTACAATATCGGCGGAAAAGTGTGATACCATGGCCGCCGCCAAGCCGTATTTCCAGTACAGCCATCCGAAAATGATGCCGGCAATTCCATTCAAAACGAGGGTCCGGGTCAGAAGTATGGGCGTTAGTTTTTCAACCATCTGCAGCACGGCAGGTAGATGGCCCAAGCCGAAGAGCAGGGCAATGGCAATATTCACAACCCAGAATGCAGTCTGAACGGCTTGTCCCTGCGGGCCGCTCCAGACTTTCGTAACGAGCCACAGCACACCCGAAAGCAGGAAAAACCGCATGAGCAGCTCTTCACTAATTCCCCCGTAGAGCGATGCCAGCAGGCGCTTCCAGATGGCAATATCCGGAGCAGCTCCGCCGTCAGCGGCTGCACGCGTAAATGCCTCGGGCAGCTGCGGTTGAAATACCAGCAGCTCCAAAGCAATGATTACTACGCCGGCAGCAATCCCTAAGGCTATGGCCAGCGGAAGTGTCTTAAGGGGTGAGGTCACCTGTAAACCTAAGTTTTTAGAGGCCAGCATCCCGACAGAAACCGCAATCGCTGTTATCACCACGCCCTGGACAAGTGACAAAAGGATAAGTTTTAAAGATAAACTCATTTGACTCTGCAATGCAGCTGAATATGGCAGAATTGCTGCAGAGCCAATGACACCGAGCGTAAACAAGCCGATCATCTGATGAACATTAAGATTCATACCCATGAGAAACCTCCGGAAATAGAGTAAGCGATAGATAGTAACGCTCGCTGGCAGAGTCAGCATCGGTTGAATTGTACTGCTCTAACAAAGCGGATAAATCCTTTTGAAACGAATGAAACTCCTCAGGCTTCATGTCCAACGGTAGTATTTGATACCCCGCCTGGCCTAAAACCTCCGGGGTCTCTTCAGCGACACGGTGTACTCGCAGGAATTGGTTGTACAGGTTGGCTATAAATGCTGTGAATAAGTTGTGCTGCATATCCGGGCTCATATCCCGGACATCCTCCTCCGAGAAATGGGCTTTCTCCGGTGAGGAACAGGTATATACCTTCTCAAGAGTTCCCCGCACCTTGTGGGTCTCCACTACTTCAATCAGGCCTCCCTCCTCCAGTCGCTTGAGGTGCCGGTACAGCCCCGCCTGAGAAATTGTGGAAAGCTTCTTAGCTATCTGACCGGGAGTGAGTTTTTTCCCGGTCAGAACCCCGATAATTTGAAGCCGCTCCGGATGCATGACCAGACCGGCTCGTTCTTTCTGATCCTGTTGGTTGCTTTCTTCCCTGGGTTTCATATCAAAAACAATAATATTATCATTTTTGATAATGATCAAGTAGAGTTTTTGCTCTGACTCTAAGAAACTTGGAAAACCACTGTTCCGATAGAAGGCTTTGTCTAAACATAAATCGCTATTCATTCCGTATGCTCTCATCACATCTCTCCTACTCGCCCATACAGCAGGTGATGGATGGCTTAACTGTTGACATATGCAACTACCTCCTGCATGATAGTAGCTATGCACAGCAATAAAACATCAGAAACGCGGGAGTTCCGTAGAGCACTCAGGTACCTCGAACGATTCATCTCGTCCAACGTAAAAGAGAACTCTGTCTGTTGCGGAGTAACCCCCACTCAATGTCACATTCTATTGAAAGTGGAGGAAGAAAAAGAACTCTCACCATCAGAGCTCAGGGAATATCTTGGTCTCGATAAAAGCACTCTATCGCGTACCCTGGATGGACTGGTTCGACTGGCTTTGTTGGAAAGAAAGGAATCCTCTCATGACAGGAGATATCAAAGCGTCATGCTGACCGAGAGCGGGAGGAAATTTGTTGACCGGCTGAATGCGGAATGCGATCAGTACTATGCGCCAATCTTAGAGGTGCTTACAGATGAGGTGCGAGAACGCCTTCTTGAAGACTTTAAAGAATTATTTCAGGCATTCTCGCAGACGTCGAGCTCTAATTCAAAAAGAAAATGCTGTAGCGTTGAAGAGGTGATCGCAGATGAGTAGATGCTGTTGTAGTTCTTCATGTTGCGGGGATGTTTCAACTGCAGAGAACCGTCTTCCCAGAGTGGACAGTAAGATTGGAATCGGCGATACACTGAAGCGAATATTTTTCCGCCTCGGTATAGGGAGAATGAATATGACCGTGACTCCTGGGCTCTATGCATTCGGTTCGCCGGGTCCGGAAGACCCTACAATCGTTTCGGCCAATTTCAGGCTCACCTTTGATCAGTTGCGAAAAAAGCTTGAGGGTCGGAATGCATGGCTGCTCATTCTCAACACGAAAGGAATAAACGTATGGTGTGCCGCCGGAAAAGGAACCTTTGGAACGGAAGAGCTTGTTCGGCAGATAGAGAGCTCTGGTCTAAAAGGCTTCATATCCCACAATAAACTGATCCTTCCCCAGCTTGGAGCCCCCGGTATAAAGGCTCACGAGATCAAAAGCAGAACCGGTTTCAGAGTTCACTACGGTCCGGTTTCTCTCGATGATATCGGTGAGTATCTCGATGCGGGGATGAAAGCAAACCGGGAGATGCGAAGAAAGACCTTCCCCTTTTCAGAAAGACTGGAGCTTATTCCCCTCGAGATAGTGCAGGCCTGGAAAATTCTTATAGGAACAGTGGCAGTATCTTCGATCCTAAGCCTCATTTTTCTCGGACCTGAGGGCATGTCGCTGCTCTACGATGTTGTACCAGCGGTTATCGCGGTAGTAAGTGGATCCTTTATCACGCCATTACTATTGCCGTATATTCCAGGTAGAGCTTTCTCCCTCAAGGGAGCTCTCGTGGGAGCGGTGTTCTCTGGTGTATTTATCGGAGCAACAGTACCTCCTGTATCAATAATCATATTCATCGCGGGCATAATAATTGCTATCTCCTCATTCCTTGCCATGAATTTTACCGGTGCAACTACCTTTACCTCGCTATCGGGAGTAAAAAAGGAAATGCGGTATGCTATGCCTTTTCAGGGTGGATTAGTCTTCGCTGCAATATTCGGAAGAATCCTATTGGAATTACTGTCAAAAGGAGGAGCTGGAGTATGATGGAGTACCTCAAGAATGTGGTTACCCTTGAACTCGACCCCGGACTCTGCACCGGATGTAATCGTTGTATAGAGGTATGTCCTCAGGAGGTTTTTGAAAGGGTTGGGAAAGCTGTCGAGGTTCGAAACCGCGATCGATGTATCGAGTGCGGAGCGTGTATGATGAATTGTGAATTCGGGGCAATCCACGTACAGGCCGGTGTTGGCTGTGCGGCGGCCGTATTGAACGGAATTGTGCATAAGGGAGAACCAAGCTGTGATTGCACTTCTACTAAGTGTTGTTAGCAATCAAGCTGCTGTTCTCTGATAGTTCCCGTCGGAAAATTTTTGCTATGACACCATCTTCGATATATTCCAACTCAATTGCACTTTCTCCGAAGAGTCGGCTATCTCCATCTTTCTGGCGTTGGAGAACATCATTCACCGGCTCCTGAGCCATTTACTCCTCACCAGATGGAAACCTTATGGTAAATATCGGATACGGCTTTTTCTGTAATTCTATTGTACCATCTAACTGTCTCACAAGATTAGCTACCAGTTGTAGCCCCATAGTCTCCGGGTTCTCGAGATCAACACTTTCGGGAAATGGATTGCCTGTGTTCGAAAGAGTGAGGATATGTTGTTGATCTTGGGGGTCTCTCATCATTTTAATAATGAAGCGAGATTTTTGAACCGAGGAGAATCCATACTTCATTGCATTGGTAGCTATTTCGTTGACTATTAAACCCAAAGTGATAGCCAACTTCGAGGAGACATTAACTTGTTCAATATCATTAACAATTTCTACCGGCTGTTTGAATGTAGCAGAAAAAACTGCCTCTAAAATATCTTGAAAGTATTCTCTCAGTGCAATCTGCTCTATATCATTTTGGTGATGAAGTTTCTCGTGAACTAATTTAATTACTTCTACTCTATGTTTTAGATCGCTTAAATCTCTACTGACTTCCGATTCCTTTAAGCTGATAAGAGAAGACACCATTGCAAGATTGTTTTTTACCCGATGATTGAGTTCTTTCATTAAAGATTG
>CAZAMY010000272.1:0-4386 GCA_964485995.1 uncultured Sediminispirochaeta sp. | reverse complement strand
CCGAGTCCGTCTCCGAGCAGATGTCCCTGCTGACATACCATTTTCGGTCCAGATATGACCCCGTGGTGATAAAAGAACGATCCCATACAACCCGTGGCCGATCCGGTATAGGGGTCCTCCCCGGCATTGTCAGGATCCATCAGCCGGGAAAATGTATCTCCCTCTACAGTAAAACCGTTGGGGGTACAGACAAACATTGCATTCAAACCGAGCCCCTGCAGCAGTTTTCTAACTTTCGGCCGGTTCATTTCAGCGTTCTTCACCAGTTCAACCGATTTGAGCGGCACCATTAAAAATGCAACCCCGGTACTCACGACTTGAATTGGCGCTCCTGATACGAAATCCTCACTTTGCAAGCCCAACAGCGGGGCAAACTCGGCAACATCCACAGTCTCTCCAAAGACCGGTTTCTGCTGCTGCATGCCAACCTGCTCGATGGTACCGTTCTCACTTGCCTCCACCTCTACAGGTAGCACGCCAATATTGAACTCGAACTGCACAATGGTCTTTTTTCCCTGCAGTTTGATCATCCCCTGTTCCGCCAGCAAATAAGCAGTTGCAATGGTAGGATGGCCGGCAAACGGGATTTCGTTGCGGGGAGTAAAATAGCGCACCTTGAAATCGGCCTTCTCAGAGGTCAATACAAAGGCGGTCTCCGGTAAGTTTGTCTCTTTGGCCAGGTTCTGCATTTCCTGGTCGCTCAAGCCGTCGGCTTCAGGAAATACCGCGCAGGGGTTACCCTCGAAGCGCTTTGTTGTAAACGCGTCCAGATAGTAGAATCTATACACTTCTAATCCTCCATATACGCTATCAGTTCAATTTCCACGAGTGCATCTACATGTGGAAGCCCACTGACACTCACGCAGGAGCGGGCAGGCAACCTCTTGGTGAATTGTTCTTTGTAGGCGACGTTCATTGCATCAAAATTCCGCATATCCGTTAGGAAAACAGTTGTTTTTACAACAGAATTCAAATCTAATCCATAGGTTTTTAGTTCTTTTTCGAGATTTTCAAGAGTTTGAATAGTTTGGGCTTTTATATCACCTACCTGAATCGTACCGCTTTCAGGGTCGACCCCGACCTTACCGGAGACAAAAATATACTTTCCGGCTTTTAGAGAAGAGGAAAAAGGGAATTCTCCGCTCATGTTCTGTTACTCCTTGTCTAGTTTTTATGTAGCATCTTAGAATCGCATCGATATCCAAGCGATCTTGAAGCCTGCAGTACCAGCTCTTTGACCTGGGCAGCAAGTTTCGGAAAATCCTTCTGACGAATTCTTGTGGTGGGTCCCATGACCGAGATAGACGCAATCGTATTACCGTTTCTGTCCCATAATGGAACCGCCACACAACGCCCCCCGATTTCGGCTTCCTCATCGTCAACCGCATACCCGAGTTCACGGATCTTTGAGATTTCCCGCTTCAGATCATCAGGTTCGATTATTGTTTTCTCGGTTCTCGGTTTCAGCACCTTGCCGTCCAGCATACTTGCAATCTTGGCATCATTCATTGCACTCAACAGTACCTTACCGCCGGAACTGCAGTGCAGCTCGATGCTCTTGCCTATCTGGGGCTGCCCGCGAATAAGTCGTGTGCTTACCACCTGATCGATGTATACCGAACAGTTCCCTTCGAGTACCATCAGTGAAGCGGTTTCGCCGATTTTCTCCGATAATTCGATGAGAAATGGGTGCATGTGCTGCACAAGGTTAAATGACCGTTCAGCCGCTCTTCCCAGTGCAATCAACTGCATTCCCAGTCTGAATCGCTTCGTCTTTTCATCCTGATAAATAAGATTGTGCGAACTCAAGGTATTCAGCAGTCGCAACATCGTGCTTTTGGGAATCGCCGTCATTTTAGATAAAGCTGAAAGATCAATGTCGCCGTCAAGGGTGGCAATGATTTCCAAAGCATTGATAGCTTTATCTAAAGCACGTACTGATGTTTTATCCTTCTCCTCGATAAATACTTTCTCCATTTTAATTTGCCGCCTTTTTTTAATTCCGCATCACGGGATGGTGTTTCATTTACACTTTACCATGAAGAGGGTGCGCCGTCAAATAAAAGTCACATAAAATGCGCGAGCTGCAACGGGAGGCTGCTCGCAGCGGCCGGGCGAAGCTGCCCGGCCAGCGACAGTGAGATCAGCCGCCGCCGTGTTGATAGGAGGCCACTGCCTTGTACGGGTGGTTCCAGTCTTTGTACCAGCCGACTATCCGGCAGCCGTCCTCTTCGACAACCACCGTATCGTAGGAGCGGACCAAACCGCCGGCCGGGCCCTCAACTGTCGGATTTATCACCATCACCATTCCGGATTTGAGTACGGTTGTGTCAGAACTGTCGATAAACGGCGCTTCTACCGGCACCACCCCGACTCCATGGGCAAAACCGTGTTCAGCTATAACCGGAATAGATTCTGATTTACAGAAACTGCTCAGCTCCCCGGCAATCTTACTACAGACGGCCCCCGGCTTGATCAATTCGAGCGCTTTTTCTCTAATCGCCACCACTTGTTCATACGCGCGACACTGATCTGCAGTGGGGGTGCCCATTGTCAGCATTCTGGAGGCATCGGACCAGTACCCGTTGTAGCTGGCCCGTATCTCCATGCGTACCAGCTCGTTTTCCTGCAGGTATTTCCCCAGGCCGACACCGTAATACGGGGCTTCCGGCCATGGAGTGGCGGCGTGCTCCCCCGATGCACCGACGGACAAGGATTCGTAGCCGACCATGTCGAGTCCGCGCTCAATACAATGCACCCGGATAATTTCGGAGAGCCCCTTTTCAGGACGGGCTGCATACACCATTACGTGGTGGGCTGCACCACAGATACCGTGATCGGTTTTACGCGCGGCCTCTATCAGCTGAGACTGCTCATACTCCGTTTTTACCATCCGCAGTTCAGCAATCCACTTATCACAGGCAGTAAAGGCTGCTCCGGGCAGTACGCTGCGCAGTTGTGAAAGCAGCGCCGGGCTTACTCGCCGTTCGGTAATACCCATTTCGGATTTCTCCACGCCGGCTTTTTGCAGTACGGATTTCAGGGTGCTACAAAAGGCACCCACTCCATCTTCTCCAGAGGCTGTATATACTTGCACGTTGGGAATCGAACCCAAATTGCGCAGGGTAGTTTTCAGCCAAGCCGGGGCAACCAAAACCGGTGCTGCGTTGCGTTGCACAAGCACCGCTACCGGTTCGGTAACAAGGTTACCGAGCGGCGGCAGAGAGAGCCCGGCAATGTATCTGATATTATCCACACCGAACAGTAAAACCCTTTCAAAACGACTTTGTTCCAGTTCGGTTTTTACTTTGTCAATTACTTCATTTCTACTCATATCTTCTATCCTTCTAGTTCAGTTATGCTGTAACATTAATGTGCCGAGCGAAAGCCGGTGATCTCGTAGAGACTATCCCAGTTATGATAACTGCTCAGACATACCGGTCCCTTTTCACTCAAATAGTATGTATCCTTACTACACAGCAATTCCTTCTGCGGACCTTCGGTGTACACCGCTACCACGATACACATGCCCGCAGACAGCACTGTCTGGTCATACCCGTCCAAAAACGGAGCCTCTCTCTCACTCGTGCCGACACCGTGCCCCGCACCAAAATCACTGCAAAATTCTATTCCCTTTTCAGCAGCCAAATCTACCAGCTCTTTGTGGATGGTCGTGGATTTGACTCCCGGATTAAGCATAGAAACGGCAGTCTGCTTGAGCAGCAGATTTTCCTGATATGCCCGCTGCTGCAGCCGGTTGGCCGCGCCTATCACCATCATCCTGGCAGTATTCGCCCAGTATCCATAATACCGGGAGGTGGCTTCCAGTCGAACCAGTTCACCGGCAGTAAATTTACCAGCCGGTTTACCGTACCACTGCTGCAGTCCGGAGCCGGCAGCGACGGCCGATAAACCACTGGCCGTTCCTCCGGTTTCATACACGTGAACCCTAATCCGCTCGCAAAACTCGGACAAGGTGTATCCGTTTTCCTCCAGACTACCTTCGAGGTGCTGGATAGCTCCGATCAGTCCGAACTCGAGCTGTTCAGCCGCGGTCCGCAGCAGGGCCACCTGAGATTCGTTCTTTTTCATACGCAGCGAACGCATTTTTTTATCTACCGCAGTCCAGTGTATTTCCGGACAAGTTTCCTGCAGGTACGAAAAAAGTGCATAAGATATCGCCTCCGCTTCGTAGCTGAGGGTATCGACCGACAGTGCGGCAGAGGAGCAGTATTCGCCGATTGCCTCGGCTGCAACTCTCATCGGATCCCCTTCACCATCGCTGTAGGTTATCAGTTTGCCGCTCCAGCCCTGCGCATGCACTGCGCCGCCCCACTCGAAGGGACAAATCATCACTCCTGTTTCTGAGTCAAGGATCAGACAGGC
>CAZAMY010000271.1:0-4390 GCA_964485995.1 uncultured Sediminispirochaeta sp. | reverse complement strand
TGATGGTGGAGATCGGCAACCTGGCCGGCCGCGAAACCCACGCCCTGGTCACCGATATGAATCAGCCCCTGGGCAACGCCGTCGGCAACGCCCTTGAGGTGGACGAGGCCATCCAGATTTTGCGGGGCGAGGCCGGCGGGCTAAGCGGACGGCCGGCAGGCCTTGAAGGCGGCGACCTGAAGCACGTCTCCTTCGAACTGGCCAAGAAGATGCTGGTTTTAGGCGGGGTATGCACGGATGCGGCCGAGGCCCAGCAGAAGCTGGAGGCGGCTATTTCTTCCGGTGAGGCCCTGGAGCGTTTCGGCTGCATGATCGAGATGCAGGGCGGCGACCGACGAGTGATCGAGAACACCGACCTCCTGCCGCGGGCCGGCGAGACTGTGGTGGCCGAGGCTCAATCGTCCGGCTATATTTCGACGATGGACACGGCTCAGTTGGGAATCTGCGCTCTGCTGCTGGGGGCCGGCCGCTCAAAGAAGGATGATGTAATTGATCCGGCGGTGGGCTACTGGATGCAGCACCGCCTCGGCGACTGGGTGGAAAAGGGCGAACCCCTGGCCGAGTTTCATGTGAACTCGCGCGATAATCTGGAAGATTCTCTGCAGCGTTTTCAAGCTGCGATCACAATTACCGCCAATCCGGGCCGAACAATAAAGAGCGTGTATAAAGTCTACTAACCCAGTCTTACGAAAAATGGTGGTGATTCATTCATAAATCACTTTTCTATGTAATTTTACCGTCTATACTGTTGTTTTTTTAACAGTGTAGATGTGATATTATTTACGTGTAGTTATTTACTGGTAAAATAGCACCAAGCTTCAAACAACAGGGGAGATAGGATTGATGGAACTTAACAAAACCAATTTGGCAAAAATGATAGACCACACCAACTTGAAACCGACAGCCACCGAAGCGGACATCCGCAAAATCTGTGGGGAAGCGCGGGAATACGGATTTGCGTCGGTGTGCGCCAACCCGGTGCATGTACCGCTGATGAAAAAAGAGCTCGAAGGAAGCCCGGCATTAGTCTGCTGTGTAGTTGGATTTCCGCTGGGGGCACATGCCAAGGAGATCAAAGCCGCCGAAGCGCGTCAGGCAGTCTCGGAAGGCGCTGACGAAGTAGACATGGTAATACACATCGGGGCCTTGAAAGCCGGTCAGACCGACACAGTCCAGGAAGACATCGCAGCGGTAGTAGAAGCGGCCGCCGGCAAGACAGTGAAGGTAATAATTGAAACCTGTTATCTCAGTGATGAAGAGAAACGGAGCGCCTGTAAGTGTGCCATGGATGCCGGCGCCCAGTTTGTAAAAACATCCACCGGATTTGGCAGTGGAGGAGCAACCGCAGAAGATGTAAAACTGATGCGTGAAGTAGTCGGTAACAGGCTGCAGGTGAAAGCCTCCGGCGGAATCAGGACTCTGGAGGATGCCAAGACGATGGTAGAAGCGGGAGCCGACAGAATCGGAGCCAGTGCCGGAATTGCTATAGTAGATGCGCTATCTTGACTATTAATAATGGCGATGAAGAGAAACTTTCATTAGCATATTATAAAAAGGGGGATTGAGAATGCAAAAAATATCGGTAATAGGTTTAATTTTATTTCTCTGTATAGGATTTGGAGTGTATGCCGGAGGGCAGCCTGAAGTACCTTCGATTCCCCCAGTAACATCCGGCACACAGTACCTCTCTCCGAATGGGGATGAGGTGAAAGATCAAGCCACGATTGATTTCACTGTGACTGTGTATGTAAAAAGTAAAGATGGGTATGTTCCCGAATACGGCTTGGAAATCAAAGATGGACAGGGAAATATCCTGAAGCAGATAGTAGAAAAAGAGGATCGGGATATTGGCTGGCTGCGGTCACTATTTACGGGTTATAAAAAGTTCGAACTGCAGCGGTCGGTTACTTGGGATGGTAAGAATGCTGAAGGTGAAGTGGTCGATGATGGCACCTATAGCCTCTCGCTGTGGGTTGCAGGGCCCGACGGCAAACGCCAGACGCAGCAGCTCGATAACTTCGTGGTAGATACTCAGCCACCGAATGCGGTTATCGTGGAGCCAGAGTCGTTGATTTTTTCTCCGAACGGAGATGGGCTTAAAGACACGATCACCATTTCGCATACCAAAGCTACCTCCGAAGTGGAGTGGACCGGTGAGATCGAGAACTCCGAAGGTGAGGTTGTAAAGACTTTTACCTGGGAAAATAGTACCCCCGGAGATGCAGTGTGGGATGGAACCGACGACGACGGTAATGCGCTTCCGGAAGGCACCTATAGCTATGTGCTCTCTTCGGAGGACAGGGCAGGCAACGAATCCGGGGACATCATTCTCGAGGGTATCGAACTCGATCGAACCGATACACCGATTGAAGTTGTTATTGAACCGGAGTATTTTTCTCCAAACGGCGATGGTGAACAGGATGAGACGGTGGCCTATCTTGATCAGGCGGTGAAGGAAGAGATTCTCGGTTGGTCCTGGACGGTAGTCAATGAACGTGGAGAAACCGTGAGCCAGGGACAGGGCGAGGGTGAGGTGCCTCCTGAAATAGTGCTGGAAGGGCTGGACGATGATGGCCAGCCGCTGCCGGAAGGTACTTATCGGTTCAGTTATTCGGTGACATACCGGAACGGGAACCGACCGGTGGCTACCGAAGAGTTCGAACTGGATGTGACTCCGCCTCAAATCAATGTAGCGGTGAATAATCCGGTGTTTTCGCCGGACGGGGACGGTCGAAAAGACACAACTTCAATCCAGTTCAAATCAAACGAAAACGTGACCTGGGAAGGCAGCATTGTAGATCCGGATGGCCGGGAGATCTTGGCGAGCAGCTCCGAACGTACGACTTCGCTGATAGTATGGAACGGAACGGAGGAGTCTGGCGAAGCGGTAGAGGAGGGACGATACCTCCTGCTGGCGTCGTTTACCGACCGGGCCGGCAATACCACCGATATTGTTCCGAAGACGGTGAAGGTCGATACGGAACCAGTAAATGTGAGGATTGCCGCCGGACAGAAGGGCTTCTCGCCCAACAACGACGGAAGGAACGATCGGATGCCGCTGCAGATCGAGGCGAGTCAGTATGAAGAGGTCCAGCGCTGGACTGTTGCCATCACTGCTCAGGGGCAGGATGTGCGCCGGGTATTCAGCGGCGAGGGCGAACTGCCGAAAGAATTGAACTGGGATGGAAACCTCAGCCAGCAGGAAAACTTAGACACCCGGTCTGCTCCGGAGGGACGCTATTCGGCTGAAATTGATGTGGAATACATGAAGGGTAAATCCGCCCAGGGCTCTACCGATTCTTTCGTGCTCGATGTGACACCCCCGCGAGTGGGTGTAAAAGTTGCTCAGGATCCTTTTGCCCGAACAAATGGAAGTATCGAGGGTGAAGTGTACATAACAGTGAATGTTGAAGAAGAGACCGAAGTCACCGACTGGTCAATGGATATCGTAGATAAGAACGGGGATGTAATCCGCACCTACAACGGCGACGGTGACCCGAGTGGCGATATCACCTGGAATGCAGGGGCTCCGGAGGACAAGGCGAAACTGGATACTGAGATGTTCACGTTGAATCTCAAAGTGACGGACCAGGGTGGAAATGTTCGTGAATATACTCAACAGGTACCGCTGGATGTATTCCTGGTGAAACGGAATGGGAAGCTCCATATTGCGGTTCCGAATATCATCTTCGGCGCCTACCAGCACGCCCTCGATTCCCGCAGTGAGGAGATGTATCAACGCAACATCGAGTCGATTGAACGCGTTCTGAATATCTATAATCGCTATCCTGCCAATGATCTGCTGTTGGAGGGGCATGCCCTCAATATCTACCGCGGAGTGGATCCTGAAAAAGAAGCGGAGGAGGAAGAGATTCTGGTGCCGCTGACGCGCCGCAGGGCTGATACCGTTAGAGATGCATTGGTTGAGGGCGGCATGGATTCAGAGAAGATAGAGATTGAATACTTCGGCGGGCGTGTGCCGATTGTTTCGGTACATGATCTGGACGTTCGCTGGAAAAACCGGCGGGTTGAGTTCATCATGAAAAAGAAGGATTTATCGGAATAAAAAGCGCCTTTTAATCTGATTTTAACAAAGCCCCTTTACTTTCTGTAAGTAGAGGGGCTTTTTATGTATCTGACAATTTCCTGCGTCCGCCCCATCCCGGTAAACTGGGCCAGAGCGTTCATGCCCGCAGAACCAGTGGGCATTTGTACGAGCGCCGTACCTATTGCGAGTCGATATGGGAATAGTAATTACATTGTAAGGAATTAGCCTTATATTCCGCAACCTCTATAAAGAAAATTCGGACATATGGCCGAAAAATAGGACTAATTGCCGCTTGCAGCGACGGTTATTCTTGACATGCGATTGCACCTGGAGTAAGGTGAA
>CAZAMY010000270.1:0-4414 GCA_964485995.1 uncultured Sediminispirochaeta sp. | reverse complement strand
TTTTTCCATCCGAAATGACATTGATCCAGCGGCCGTCGGCCTGCCGGTAGCCGGTGATGTCCTGCCGCAGTTCGCGGCGTTCTTCGGCCGCGGCTCCGAGTGCTTCTATGTCAATCTCTTCGTAGAAATGACCGGCATTGGCCAACACTGCTCCGCCTTTCATCTGCGCAAAATGCGGTGTGGTAATAATCTTTTTGGTACCGGTAGTGGTGATAAAGAAGTCGCCCAGAGCGGCGGCCTCCTCCATCGGCATGACCCAGAAACCTTCGTGAACTGCTTCCAGGGCCTTGATGGGGTCCACTTCGGTCACGATTACTCGGGCGCCCATTCCGGCGGCCCGCAGGGCGATGCCCTTTCCGCACCAGCCGTAGCCGGCCACCACCACCGTCGAACCGGTAATAACCTTGTTGGTCGAGCGCATCAGGGCATCCATGGTGGAGTGACCAGTGCCGTAACGGTTGTCAAACAGGTATTTACAGTAGGCGTTGTTGACCGCGAAGACGGGAAAGGCCAACTCGCCGGCCTGTTCACGGGCCTGGTTACGCAGAACCCCGGCGGTGGTCTCCTCGCAGGCGCCCCACACCTCGTCAATATGTGCGCGTTGTTCGCTGTGCATATGATGGACCAGGTCTCCGCCGTCATCGATTATGATATTCGGCCGGATATCCAGAGCCGCTAACTGGTGCTGGGTAAACTCTTCTCTGGTAGCGTCATACCAGGCATACACATGCAGGCCGCCTTCGGCCAGTGCGGCAACCACATCATCCTTGGTAGACTTCGGGTTGCTGCCGGTAACGGCAACTTCGGCTCCGCCGGCGGCCATTATCTCCGCCAAGTAGGCGGTTTTCGCCTCCAGGTGGACAGATACTGCCACCCGCAGGCCTTTGAAGTACTGGTTCTTTCGAAAATCAGCCTCGATACTGTTGAGAACCGGCATATTCATCCGCACCCAGTCGATTTTTCGGCGGCCTTCCGCCGCTAAAGATGCATCTCTGATACTATTCGCTTGCATATATTCCCTCTTTGCACTTAAACCTTAAATTCTTTATCTTTTACCTTATAGTAAAACAAAATGGGAGAGAAATAAAGTGAGTAAGATCGGTGAGAATATCCGCCATTTACAACCGAATCCGCAGAATTCTGTAACCGGACGTTTCCTCGTATTTTTTGCAGCAGTCCTATGGGGTACTTCCGGGACTGCACAGGAACTGGCGCCTCTTGGTGCTACTTCAGCAGTAGTTGGTACTGCTCGGCTAATAATTTGCGCTGTGTTCATATTTGTAATAACTGCTGGCAGGGGAGAGCTGAAGTCCTGGAGAATATTGATAAGACCGATCTTTCTGCTTACCGGTTTTACCCAAGCAGTCTTCCATCTTACCTACTTCGGTGGTATCGCCCACACAGGGGTAACCATCGGTACAATGGTGGCCATCGGAAGCTGCCCTATCTTTGCCGGGCTGTTGGGAGGAGTGCTCGATCAAGAGCGCTTCAGTAAAACCTGGATAAGCGCCACCACTTTGGCACTACTGGGACTCGCTATTCTGCTGTGGGCTGGTGGAAAGCCAACAACGGTCAATTCATTCGGGATAAGTCTCGCACTCATCGCCGGTTTCAGCTACACCTTTTTTACCTGGATTACACGCCGCCTTGTCGGTAAGTTGCCGGTAGAGGCGGTGCTTTCAATCTCATTTTTAATCGGATCTCTGTTTCTCATCCCAGTGGCAATGCAGCAGCCGCTCGCATGGATTAGATCATCCCGGGGTATTCAGGTGGTGCTGTATCTTGGCTTGATTTCAGCGGGGGTTGCCTACTTACTGTACGGGCATGGGTTACGCTCGGTGCATGTCTCGACGGTGGGAACTCTTACGTTGGCCGAACCGCTCACAGCTGCGATTCTGGGCATCTTCTTTCTCGGTGAAAAGCTCACTGCAGGAACCGGAATTGGAATACTCCTCATTTTTTCAGCCCAGCTGTTGATTGTACTGAAAAAAAGCCGGGCAAGAAAAACTCACCCGGCCTGAAAATCTCATTTGTTCGGCCCTTTCAAAGCCGAATAGTGATAGTAATGCTGATCAGCTTAGCGGCCGATTGCATCTCGAGAAGTCTCGATAGTCACATCGCCGGCCAGAATATCTTTCTTAGCCTGTTCAACAGCGTCTTTTACCTCTTGAGGTACAACATCGTCGAAGCCGTGGAAAGGTGAAATACCTACAGCGTCCTGCTGCAGACCGTATACCTTAGTGCCGCCCTCGAAGTTGCCGTCAACAACAGATTTCACTGCCAAGTACACTGTCTGGGGAATCTTCTTTTCAGCAGAGGTGAGAACGGTGTCCGGGGCCACGTTGCTCTGATCAACATCAACACCAATGGCCATTACACCCTGTTCCTTGGCAGCCTGAATGGCACCAAGACCGGTCAAACCGGCAGCGTGGAACACAATGTCCGCACCCTTTTCGATCATAGCCAGAGCAGCTTCCTTACCCTTGGCCTGGTCGGTGAAAGAACCGGAGGTTACGGAGAGAACCTGACAATCGGGGTTCACACTCTTCACACCCTGAATAAAACCAACCTCGTACTTTTCAACAGGAGGAATCAGCATACCGAGCACAACCCCAACAACGTTTTCGTCGTTGAGCTTTTCGCTCTTGTCCGCATGCTTCTTCGTCATCATACCGGCGACTACACCAGCCAGATAACCAGCCTGCTCTTCTTTGTACAGAATACCCAGAAAGTTCTCGGGAGCTTCTTCACCAGCGCCGATGTCGATACCTGCAAAATAGGTGTTCGGCATATTCGCTGCAACTTCTTTTACAGCTTGTTCCATTAGGAATCCGACTGCAAACACGATGTCAGAACCGTCTTCAGCCAAACCGCCCAGGTTAGGTATATAGTCGGTCTGCTGCTTTGATTCGATAACCTTGATCTCGACATTCCCTAGTTCATCTTTTGCTTTCTGGAGACCTTCATACGCACCGTCGTTAAACGATTTGTCGCCCAAACCGCCAACGTCAGTTGCCATTGAAGCCATGTAGGTCTCTTCAGCTTCGCCTTCTGCAGCCTCTTCCTGTTGTCCCCCTGCGAAAACAGCTCCGCTCAAGAGAACCGAAAGTGCCAACATAATGGTTAGTATTCTCCATCCTTTTTTCATGAAACATCCTCCTTGTTTCTTCTACTTAATGTTTTTATTCCTTTTTTACCTACTTTTATTATAATGCATATAACGCCGGTAGGTAAAATGGTTTCAGTAAATCGATTCGAATTAATCGCTCTCCTGTTCAATCATGAAATCCGTTCCGACGGCCTTCGGCGGCCGTGAACGCCGGACCAACCCGGCCACCGCAATGATAGTAGCCACATAGGGAAAGATGATAAAAATCTCTTCCGGTATATCAAACACCTTGCCCACCTGGAAACGAACCTGCAGCGCATCGGCAAAACCGAAGAAGAGCGAGGCAATGAAGGCCCCGACCGGATTCCATCCGCCGGAAATATTCGCTGCCAGAGCGATGAAACCGCGTCCGTTGGTCATACCTTCGGTAAACGAGGCGCTGTTCTCGATTGCAAGATACGCTCCCCCCATTCCGGAGGTGAGACCGGAAATAAATACGGCAAGATACCGCATCTTGTAGACCGACACTCCGATAGTCTCCAAAGCCAGGGGATGCTCACCGGCCGCCCGTATATGCAGTCCGAGCTTGGTCTTTTTCATAAACCAGGCAAACAGAATAACCAGGATAAACGAGAAGTATACAATCGGGGTTTGATTAAAGATCATCGGTCCTATCACAGGAATTTTTGATAAGCCAGGAATCGCCCACTGCATCTGCCCCAGGTTTTTCGGAATGGTATCAGTGGTTCCGGGATGCCCGAAGAAAAGCACCATAAAATATCTGGTAATTCCCATCGCCAGGATATTCAAAACTGCACCGGAAACAACGTGATCCAAATGAAATGAAACCGTGGCTACTGCGTGAATCAGCGAGAAAATACCCCCGGCCACAACCCCCATAATCAATCCGACCCAGGGGCTCCCCGAATAAATTGCACCAACCGCCGCAAAGAAGGCTCCGACTATCATGATGCCTTCCATGGCAATATTTACTATACCTGCACGCTCACAGACCACCGCACCGATCGCCGCCAGGGTAATCGGAGTCGAAAGTCTTACCATTGCGACCAGTAGGTCTGTATTTGCTATGGCAAAAAAACCTTCCATTTAGACCGCCTCCTTCGCTTCTTCCTGCTTGCGACGGCGGTAACGCCGAATTCGGTTACCCAAGTAGGCGTAGATGTACTTGGCAACAACTAAGAACAGGATAATACCTTTGATGATTTCTACAATCGAGTTCGAGGTATCAGTCACCCGGGCCATATATTGGCCGCCCGCATCAAGAGCGCCCCATAAAAGGGCCGT
>CAZAMY010000269.1:0-4418 GCA_964485995.1 uncultured Sediminispirochaeta sp. | reverse complement strand
ATTCCGGAGTACTGCGGAATTTCGACGGCCCAGCGCTCATCATTGCCGGTGCCGACGATGCACTCTGCCCGCCGCCCCGCCAGCATCACCTCCAGAGCTGCCTTCCCCAGGCTGACCTACATTTTCTGGGTGAATGCGGTCACATTTCGACACTCGAAAAGCCTGTCAGCGTGGCCCAACTGCTCGGTATGTGGCTTCGGAAGAATGCCCTGTTTTAGCTTGACGGAGAAGTAAAGTCCGCATAGAATGATTACGTATGCATAAACTGATTCAAACAGGTAACCTCAAATGGCAAATAAAACCAACAAGCGGGTTTCATCACGCGATGTAGCCCGACTGGCCGGCGTAAGTCAGGCCACTGTGTCCCGTGTATTCACGCCGGGCAAGCAAGTATCTGAAGACAAGCGCAGGAGAGTACTGGAAGCGGCTGAAAGCCTCAATTATAAACCAAGTGTTATCGCCCGCAGCCTTATTCAGAATTCAACTAAAATAATCGGCATCGTTCTACAGAAATTCGAAAACCTTTTCTATGTAAGGGCTCTCGATCTGTTTACTCAGAAACTGCAGAGCCTCGGCTACAGCGTGATGCTCTTCGATATAAACGGCAACCATGCAGTTGAGGACACCCTGCCGATAGCCCTTCAGTACCAGGTGGATGGAGTAATCATTACTTCAGCCACCCTCTCCTCTCCTCTGGTGGAAGAGTGCAGCCGGTTCGAAACCCCGGTGGTATTGTTTAACCGGGTGAATGAGGGCGGTAATGTCCATTCGGTCTGCACCGATAACAAGAATGCCGGCCGTGATATTGCCGAGTACCTTCTGTCCAAGGGACACCGGAAAATATCGTATATCGCCGGTGAGCGCGGCAGCTCGACCAACCGCAATCGTGAAGCCGGATTTACAGAGCGACTTCGTGAGGCCGGTCTGCAGCTCTTCTCCCGGGCCGAAGGGGATTTCGAATACCCGTCAGGACTACAAGCTTCCCGGGAAATTCTTTCAGCCGAAAACCACCCCTCCGCCGTGTTCTGCTCAAGCGACTATATGGCGATGGCGCTCATCAACGTAGCAACCTCAGAGTTCGGGTTACGGGTACCGGAGGATATATCGGTCATCGGTTTCGACGACATACCCATGGCCTCATGGCCAAACTACAACCTGACTACCTATCTGCAGTACACGGAAAAGCTGGTCGACAACACAATCACTGTTTTGTTGGATGCCCTGAATGACCCCGATATGCCGATTGCACACCAGTTTTTGCAGGGGCGTTTAGTAGAACGGGGAACAGTAAAGGAGCTGGTATGATCTACGAACATTATTTGCCCGCAGGAAAGGACCTTTTTCACCCGGACTACCCGTTTACACAAGTTGCTGCGAACTTCCGGTTCCTCGAGGGGCCGGCCTGGCACCCTTATGAGCACCATCTCACCTTTAGCGACATCATGGGAAATGCACTCTACCGCTGGTTTCCACAGAGCGGAGTTCAACTGCTGCGCCCCAACAGCTATCTTTCCAACGGCAACACCTATGACCGCAATGGCCTGCTGATAAGCTGTGAACACGGCACCAGCGCGGTCAGCCGCACCGAAGCCGACGGCTCACGGACAGTCCTGGCATCCGGCTATCAGGGCAAGGGCCTCAACAGCCCGAATGATGTGGTCGTGCGCAGCGACGGAACTATTCTGTTTACCGACCCCACCCCGGGACGGGTCGGCCGCGTGGGTATACCCCGGGAGCCCGAGTTAGATTTTACCGGTGTGTTTTCTTTGAACCCTGACAGTGGAGAGCTCCGCCTGCTGGCCGACGACTTTTTACTGCCCAACGGTATCTGTCTCAGTTTGGACGAAAGCGAGCTGTTCGTAAACGACTCCAAACATCAGCATATTCGCCGCTTTAGTTTCAATGCCGACGGCAGCATAACCGGCGGCCAGGTCTGGGCCGAACTTATTACCGATGGCCCGGGAGTCGCCGACGGGCTGAAATTCAGCCGGGAAGGATTGCTATTCTGCAGTGCGCCGCGGGGCATCCAGATATTCACCCCTGAAGGCGAGCTGGCCGGCCGGCTCTATACCCCAGAAATCGCCGCCAACTTCACCTGGGGCGGCCCGGATATGAAAACCATGTACCTCACGGCACACACCTCACTCTACTCCATTCGCACAAGCACCGAGGGAATTCCCTTGTTCTGAAAAAAAGGCCGGATAACGGTAGTATCCGCTCTCCGGCCTTTCATTTCATTCGCTGCAGCGCCTATGGGCAGTCCGGCACCGGCGTGCTAGCGCTGCGGGAAATTCTTGCTAAAATCCCCGACCAACCCGCGGGCAACTTTGCTCAGGGTAGTCGTATCGGACATCATCATCAGCAGGTTGTAGCCCCGCTCATACTTCTTCTGGGCATCGTCCCAGTCTTTCGCTACCGTTGAGAGAAACTTTTCGGAGGCGTTCACCTTTTTTTCGATTGTCCGGATAGCTGCTTGTACCTCCGGCTGCGAGGCGTCGGCCATGTAGCCCATATTGGTAGCCAAGTCGGCCGGACCGATAAAAATTCCGTCGATTTCGGGGACCTGCAGAATTTCATCCAGATTCTCTACTGCAGTGCCGGTCTCGACTGCAGTCATCAATACAATCTCGTCATTCGCACTCTTGAAGTACTCGATGGAGTTGTTGGCAAAGTGGGCCGCCCGCGGGCTTCCGGCTACTCCCCGGATTCCCTTGGTGGGGTATTTCATCGCCTTGACCGCATCTTCAGCCTCGGCCTTCGTATTTACGTAGGGAACCAGTACGCCGTAAGTACCGGCATCGAGAATACGCTTGATCTGTACAAAATCGTTCCAGGGGGCCCGTACAAACGGCACCGCCGGGTAGCCCTGCATCGACTGGATTTGACTGATAAGGGTGAGAATATCTCCCGGCGCGTGCTCCATATCCAGCATCAACACGTCAAAGCCAGCTTCCGCCAGAATCTGGCTGGTGATATTGCTGGCCGCCTGCGCCCAGGCGCCGGAGACCTTCTTTTTCTCTTTCAACAGTTTCTTGACTTCGTTTGTGTGTGTAATTTCCATTTCAGCTCCTTATTGAAACACCACCGGTTCGATATCCAGCATCTTGCAGACTTCGATCAGCTCATCAACATAGTTGCCATCGACACCGGAGATATGGTTGGACCCGTACTCATCCACGAAGGAATCCAGATCGAAACTCACCTTTGCAAACAGAGTCGGTAGCTGGTGCGGTCCGCGGGCTTCGACGAATTCGTCAATCAGCTCCTGCGAAGGCTCGACCGCCTCACTCGGGATAATAGCCATAAAGTATTTGCCGTCTTTGCGATACAAGCGCGCCAACTGGGTCGGTCCGGGTGCCGCGGTAAAATAGGTAATTCCCCCCACTCCCGGTCGAACCGATTGCTTTATGGTAATTGCCCTCATATTTTCGGCCGGATCACTGCTGCGAGCACCGAACCAGGCACAAGCCGCTCCGCAGTTTACACAGTAAATGGTGCTGCGGGCGTCATCGATGTGACTTACATCGGCGAAATAGGTCGGTTTGCCGTCGGAGATAATCTTGAGAATCTGCTGCGTCAGGGCCGCATCGGCATCCGCCTCGCAGGCCATCACGATTCCGTCTTTCTCACCCTCTTCAGCATCAAAGTCGCTCGGCAGAAGCGCCGCGGTCATACATTGCGGTGCATAGTGATGAGAGAGTTCAGTCATACATTTGACGGCGGTAAACTCTAGGTCATACTCTTTGATAATATCTTTAGTGGCCAGATAGCAGGCGATTTGAAAATTAAATCCGTCTTTTGTCAGTTTGTCGTCGTTGTACTGCACCTCTTTCGTGCTGCCCTCCAGCCACTCTCTGGTTTTTTTAATCCGATCGGAATCAACTTCTTTTGCCCGCCGTACGATTTCGAGCTGATCGATGTGTTCAGCATCAATTCCGAACATCTTACGCCACTGCATTGCATCAAACTGGGCTGTATCTATACCGATGGATCTTCCTCCGAAGTAGCCGAAAACCGAACCCTTCAGTCGTGCTTTCACCATGGCGGCACGAATATAGGGCAACACCCGTGTACCCAGGTTCTGATCATCATAATCGATGCGCACTCGCTTGTGCGGATAGCCGATCTGTTCGAGGGAACCACAGGTTCCGAAGAACCCGACATTGCCATGGGTGGCTGAATCGCGGTTGCCCAACACAATCGTCGGTAGTCCCATTCGCTGAACACCGTACACCGCCAAGTTAGGCGAAGTCCAACAGGGGGTGTGGGCAATAAAAAACTCTGCCCCCTGTCGTTTCAGCTCATCAACAGTTTCGGTAATCTCCTCGCGGGTACGGGATACGTTTTCACTGTACAGTACCTCGATCGGGAGTTTTTTGAGATTGTCGATTGCCTTTTTATGTCTGGGCTCGGTGAGG
>CAZAMY010000268.1:0-4427 GCA_964485995.1 uncultured Sediminispirochaeta sp. | reverse complement strand
TCTTCAATGTCGATGTTGTCATAGCCAACCGCGTAGTTTGCAAATCCTTTGATCTCTGGCACGGTATCGAATACTTCGGCATCAATTTTATCGGTAAGCAGACAAAGTACGCCATCTTTGCCTTGGATATTCTGCAAGAGCTCCTCGCGCTTTAGAGGTCGATCCTCCGGATTTACCTCGACGTCACACTCTGTTTTAAGCACGTCGATCCCGGCCTGCGGGACCATGCGAGTCACGTATACTTTCGGTTTCACACTACACCTCCGTTATTGTATGTTTCAGTTCATAGTATACAGAGTAATCCAATGTTATTCGCGATGCAACTCAGCCGATAAGCTGAAGGAACAGTACTACGTGCAGCGGAAAGAGGATTAGGAAACCGAGGTAGGTAATGAGCAGGGTAAATGCGGTGTAGCCCTGATTCACTCCCGCTTCGGAGACCATGATCGATAGATTTGAGGCTGGGGGAAGGTGGGTTTCTAAAAACAGTACCCATATGTGGACCGGAGTAAGAAAATCGAGCCGCCTTAGAACCGTGAAGTACAACACATAGAAACAAGCCGGCATAAGCAGGAGACGAACGGTAAAAACTCCTACAGCCATAAGTGTTAGACGGGCCTTACCTTCAACATGCAGATTCAGATCGGCTATCATAGCTCCGAGGACAACCAAAATCAGTGGAAAGGTGGTAGTGCCGATTCGCCGAAGGCCGAGGTACACATGGTGTACAAAGAGTTCCTGATCCATAATTGGAACATTGAGATGCAGCAAGATAGCAGCAAAACCACACACCAACCCGATAAATGGCGGGTTCACCACATTGCGTATAGAAAAATCGCTCTTGCCGGTTATGAGAAAGTGTCCAACTGACCACAACATCGGACTGAATACGAGCACATAGGTGCCTACATACAGCGCAGGAACTGCGGTTCCGAACCTCTCGACAATCAACGGCATTGTTAAAGGAAAAATTTCGATAAGGGTAAGCGGAATATAGGCGGAATTCCCGAAAGTTGACATTGCAATTCCGGCACGTTTCTCTTTGCCGGAAAACGGAAGGACTGTAAAGACGATATAGGATAAGAACAGCCCCAAAGCCAGCAGAAACACCGCTGCAAATGGAAACAGCCAGCTACTGGCCAGTGCATTGCGGTCAGTTTCGACTACTTTACTGAACAGATAGATAGGCAAGGCACCCTTGATGAGGAAACTACTTACATTTTCAAAAAATTTTGACGGGAGAATATTTCTACTTCTGAGGTAGAACCCGAACCCCATGATGATGATGACCTGGAGCATGGTATGTACTACTGATACAAAAATTGAACCCATAATGAGGCCATATGGTAATGCTTTATAAAAAAATGTGCAATAAAGCGCGCTTTTTTTATTATTTAGTTGACGCACATCCCCGTGTAGTGCTACATTCTTAGTGTAATAGAAAGGTAGTACACTAATATGGAGGTATGTATGTATAATGAAGCGGTAAAGGTAAGTGAACTTACCTTCGCCTACGATCAAAAGCGTCCGCTGTTTCGAGGCTTGAATATGCAGCTTGAGATGGGCAATATCTATGGTTTGCTCGGAAAAAACGGGGCGGGAAAAACAAGCCTGTTGCGAATTCTGGCAGGTCTGTTGTACTCAGAGCAGGGCCGAATAGTAGTAAACGGGCATGACCCGGCCGCCCGTAATCCTGAATTGCTCGCGGATATTTTCTTTCTTCCGGAAGAGTTCAGTTTACCGGCGATTTCTGCAGAAAAATATCAGGAGCTTTATGGATCTTTTTATCCTAAGTTCGACACCCGGCAATTTGATCAGTACCTGAGCGAGTTTCAAATTGACAGACAGCAGAAACTGTCAGCCCTATCCTACGGGCAGAAGAAGAAGTTCTTGCTGGCATTCGGTCTTGCCAGCAATGCAGCCTTCTGTATTCTCGATGAACCAACGAACGGTCTCGATATTCCTTCCAAGAGCCAGTTCAGAAGGGTAGTAGCATCTTCAGTAAACGATGAACGAATGTTTTTAGTTTCTACACATCAGGTGCGTGACATGGAGCTGTTGATCGACCCGATTATAATAATCGATGAGGGTAAAATTATCTTTCAACAGACTTACTCGAATATTTCCGGAAAGCTGAGTATCAGACAGGTGCCGGAACTATCACATGAAGGCAATATCCTGTTTTTTCAGGAGGAACTCGGTGGCTATCGTATTGTGACAGAAAAAACTGACTCTGACGAATCTGTTGTGGATATGGAAACTCTTTTCAATGCGGTTACCGCATCTCCGGATGCCCTTAATCGAGTTTTCAAGGAGGGAGAATAGAATGAATTTGCGCGAAGAAAAGCTATCCTACAAAAGAATGCTGCTGCTCCTGCGGCGGGATATTTTCAGTGGTTACAAAAATATTGCAATAGTAATTGCTGCAATAGCAGCAATCCTTATTACACTCGATATTCTCAATTTTACTCTCTTTAACGGCGGGTCCGACCCTGAACATCATATCAGCACTTTTGCAACCATATTGTTCATTGGAGGGTTCATTGCAACAAGTTCTATCTTCAAAGAAATCCATAAGCAGGAAAGTGCTCAAAGCTATATAATGCTGCCGGCCTCTCCCTTAGAGAAAGTCATCAGCCGAATTCTCATTTCCAACGTCGGATGGCTTGTGCTTACTCTGCTGTGGTATTCAGTTTACAGCTTTGTTTCAGCCGGTATTACTGAATTACTTGCAGGTCAACACCATCCCATGTTCAACCCTTTCAGGGGAAACATGTTCTTGATGTATGCACACTACATTGTTTTACAATCTGTTTTCTTGGTCGGGGCGATATGTTTTAGAAAGGGACATTTATTCAAAACCCTTCTTACGCTGTTTATTGTGGGAGTTTTCTTTTCCATAATTGCAATGCTTGCGGTACGAATTATTTTTGCACCCTATTTCACTGGTTTTTTTGCTGTTGATCAAACTCAAATGATCGGACCGATGTTCGAAAACCTTCCCTTTCGATTCGCCGACAACATAGAGCTGCTCGAGACCATAAGCAACGTTCTGTATTGGGCTCTGATAGCCCCGGTGGCATGGGTAATCACCTATACACGCTTTCGCGAGGTACAGTTGAAAGATGCAGTTTGACAAAGATAAACCAATTTATGCACAGATCGTCGATCGCATAATTGAAAACATTCTGCAGGAGAAGTGGAAAACAGAGGAGAGAATACCAGCAGTTCGTGAACTGGCTGTGTCTCTGGAAGTGAATCCTAACACTGTAGTGCGATCTTATAACTATCTGCAGGAGCAGAATGTCATCTATAATCAACGTGGAATCGGCTATTTTGTAACGAGCGATGGAAAACAGCAGGCACGCACGATAAAACGATCTGAGTTCATTGAAAAGGAACTTCCATACCTGTTCAAAACCATGCAGTTATTGCATATGAGTATGAAAGAAATCGAAGATAAATATGAAGAGTATCAAAAAAGGGAGGCAAAGAATGAAAACAAGCAGTAAGATCTTGCTGACAGTACTGGCGGCGCTTTTAATATTCACAATTGGGGGGCTGCTTTCATTGCGTATATTGGTAGACCGGGCGGCCGAATCGGAAGGCGGACTGAGAGCATTCAATGAGAAGTCAATCGGCGATAGTATAACCCAGCAATATGATATGCAGGACTTTTCTCATATCAAAGTTAAAGGCGGTTGGAGTGTTTCTCTAGAATCGGGGGATGAATATGAAGTAAGCATTACCTTCCCAGAAAATCTCCAAGACAATATCCGTATTGAGAAAAGCGGAAAGATACTGATACTGGAAACAAGGGGGTTGGTAGACTTCAAAGGCAGCCATTTCAAAGCTGAGATCCAGCTGCCTGAGCTGAGTGCACTCAGCTCAGAAGGGGGACTGAGCGCCTCTCTATCAGGTTTTTCAGGTGAGGAGCTGACGATTAAAAGCGGCGGCGGTGTACAGATAGAGGCTGACAACTGTCAATACTCACAGCTCGAGCTCAAATTGAGCGGAGGAATTCAGGGGAATTTCAAAGATTTGAGAGCCGAAAATATTCATGTTGATGGCAGCGGTGCGGTAGACTTGGACTTGATGGTAGACGGAGGCAGTCTTACTGGCGAGTTGAACGGTGCTGCCAACATTAGGATACGAGGTAACTTGCGCAAAAACACCCTGACAGTAAACGGTGTTTCGAACATCGAGTATCTGAACTAACATACAGAGTGAAGTATCAGCCCCGTGTTACGCGGGGCTTTTTTTATATCGGGCGGATTGAGATGAATAGATATGAATGAATAGATATGAATGAATAGATATGAATGAATAGATATGAATAAAAAAAGCTGCCTGCAAAACAGACAGCTTTAAGGCTCCCCCGGACAGACTCGAACTGCCGACCTAGTGATTAACAGTCACCCGCTCTA
>CAZAMY010000267.1:0-4448 GCA_964485995.1 uncultured Sediminispirochaeta sp. | reverse complement strand
GTCTGCATTGGGACAAAATGGGGGGATGAGCATAAGAGCCTCCTCTATAAAAAAAAGTGCGTTCTCTCTTATAGAGTGTTGACGGGGCTCATTTGCTTCAAAATTGCCAGGATTTTAGCCATTAATCAAGTTTTCTAAAGTTAATCCATACTGCATTGTTTTTCTCAGCATTTTTATTGTAATCTAAGTCAGAATGTGTAAAAATTTTAGATTAAAAGCATAGGAGATGTGCAATGAATAAACGGAAAATTATAGTTCTCATCCTGATGGTAGTCTTGGCTGCGGTTGCGGTACAGAGTGTCAGTGCCTACGGCGGTACCCGGATCGGTTTTGGAGTAGGATCGCCGAATGCAGTGTTTATCTACCGGCCGTCACCCTTCGATTTTCGAGTGGGATACGATTTTACCGAGGGCAATGAGTTTATATTTGTAAGCGGCGACCTGCGGCCGATCGACAACATCCACATTGCCGGACCGCTACACTTTTCCTTCGGGATCGGCGGCTATGTGAAAACCTTTCCTGAGGTGGAAAACGCAGAGGATATGTTCGAACTGGGCACCCGCCTGCCCTTCGGCTTAAGCGTGCTGTTTCTGGACAATGTGGCCGAGCTGTTCTTTGAAGTGGCCCCCGGCTTTGATCTGTATCCCAAGCCGGCCTTTTCGGACGAACCGGTTCAGTTGTGGGCCGGTCTGACGCTGGCTATTCGCTGAGGTTGATGAAACGCCGCTATCTGAAGGGGTACTTTACCGGTGAGGGGGTCGCCGGAGCAACGGTAAAAGTCGTTGTGCTCGTGCGCGACCTCCTTATTTTCATCGGCGGGGTGTGGTACTTCGAATTCATAGCCGACTATCAGTTCCCCGCCGAAGAGAATCTACTGCTCTATTTTGTCGCAATCCCGATTATCTGGTCGACCCTGATCCATATCTGGACTAGCAGCAGCTACGGTGAGCAGCGTAGCCTGTTTATGCACCTGTTTACCCACCTGATTGCCGTACTCCAGTTGATCGCTACGGTCTTCCTGATTAGCGCCACGCTCAACACCATCGCCGGGAATCTGGACACCCTTGGAAACGTATTGTTTCACTTTGTAGGCTGGACGGTGATTGTGTCGCTGATTTATTACGATATGGTAGATATTAACCGCGCCCCTTAATCCAACTCGCGGATGAATCTGCGCAGAGCCGTATTAATGAGAGTCTGGTAGCCGGTTTTTTCCTCGGCCGCCTTTTTCTTAAAGTACATGATTATGTCGTCATCTAGCCGTATGGTGGTGGTGACCTTTTTAGGGGTATAGAACCGGCCCCGCTGGCCGCCGGAAAAATCGTACTCCGGCGCTATTTCAAACACATCTTCAGGCTTGTTCGTATTGTCGCCGCTCATTCGCCGTTGCCTCCCGTGCCGATATGATCCGAATTACCTCTTCTCCCTGATACGTATAATAGAGATGCGCCACCACCAGCAGTAATAGATCTTTATTCGCACCCAACGTAATCCATCTTTCCTCAAAATAGTTAAACCTTGCGTCCAGGATAGAGAGGTGCAAGGGATCCTGGAAGACCTCTACTGCTGTTTCAAATGAGATGCCGTGCTTCTTCCGGTTCAGTTCATTCTTACGCGCATCCCATTCGAATCGCATAGTTTATAGTACCACTTTATATTTACATTGTAAATACATTATCAGTGAATTCGTTAAAAAACCTTGTGTGAACAGAGCTGCGCCGTTTATCATTATAATAGCAAAATAAGATAAAAGAGGGAGAAGGGTATGCAGACAGGCGAAGGGAAAGGCTTGGCGGTACTGACCAGCGGTGGAGATGCCCAGGGGATGAATCCGGCTGTAAGGGCGATCGTACGCACGGCTATCAAGTGGGGCTTTGTGCCGTACGGGGTGTTCGAGGGCTACCAGGGGTTGGTTGACGGTGGAGACTATATTAGGCAGATGGACTGGAGTTCGGTCGGCGGTATTCTGCACCGCGGAGGGACTGTGCTCGGCTCGGCACGATCGAAGGATTTTCGGGAGAAAGAGGGGCTGATCCGGGCCACTAAGAATCTGGTAGAACGAGACATCACCAACCTGATAGTAATCGGCGGCGACGGCAGCCTGAGCGGGGCCAACGAGTTTCGCAGTATGTGGGCTGAGCATCTGGATATTCTGGTCGAACGGGGTGAGATTACCGGCGAACAGCGGGAGCGCAACCGCTATCTGAAACTGGTAGGGCTGGTCGGCTCGATCGACAACGATATGTTCGGTTCGGATATGACTATTGGGGCCGATTCGGCTCTGCACCGGATTACCGAAGCCATCGATGCAATCACCAGCACCGCCTCCAGCCATCAGCGCGCCTTTGTAATTGAGGTGATGGGACGCAACTGCGGCTATCTGGCCCTGATGAGTGCTCTGGCCACCGGGGCCCAGTGGGTGCTGATTCCGGAGAACCCGCCGGACATAGACAACTGGGAAGAGCGGATGGTAGAGGTGATGAAAGAGGGTCGGGATGCCGGCCGGCGCTACGGAATCGCCGTGGTAGCCGAAGGGGCCCGGGACCGCGAAGGAAACCCGATCACTGCCCAGCACGTGGTAGAAGTACTGAAGGAGAGGCTGACGCCGGACACCCGCCTTACGATTTTAGGGCATGTGCAGCGCGGCGGTTCGCCGAGCGCCTTTGACCGCTATATGAGTACCATGCAGGGCTACAAAGCGGTGGAGGTAATCAGTGAGATGCAGGGCAACGACCCCGCTCAGCTGATCGGGATGCGTAAGCACGCCAATGTGGCCTCGCCGCTGATGGACTGTGTGCGCGAGACCCGCGCCATCAAGGATGTGATAGAGAAAAAACAGTACGCCCAGGCGATGAAGATGCGCGGTGGTAGTTTTTCCGACTCCTACGACACCTTCCGCACCATGATCAGCGCCCTGCCCCGCAATCCGGTCAGTGAAGAGAAGCGGCTGCGCCTGGCGGTGCTGCACGGCGGGCCGCCCTCCCCCGGCATGAACACGGCGGTACGGGCTGCGGTACGCATCGGGCTGGATAACGGCCACCAGATGTACGGAGTACGCAACGGCTTCGAGGGGCTGATCGATGGCTCTATTTCGGAGATGCACTGGATGAGCGTGGACGGCTGGGCCTCGCAGGGCGGCAGCGAGCTAGGCACCAACCGCTGCATTCCCACCGAGGAGGAGCTGTCGCTGGTAGCCAAGCACCTGCGGGCGAAGAAGATCAACGGACTGCTGATGATCGGCGGTTGGGACGGCTACGAGGCAGCGCATCTGCTGCACAGCCGGCGGGATGAGTATCCCGAGTTCAATATTCCGATTATCTGCCTGCCGGCCACTATCAACAACAACCTGCCCGGCAGCGAACTGAGCATCGGTTCGGATACCGCTCTGAATACCATTATGGAGGCGGTAGACAAGATTAAACACTCGGCTGTGGCTTCGCAGCGCGTGTTCGTAGTGGAGGTAATGGGCCGCTACTGCGGCTATCTGGCCCTGCTGAGCGCTCTGTCCACCGGAGCCGAACGGGCCTATTTGCCCGAAGAGGGAGTAATGCTGAAGGATCTGCAGGAGGATATCGACACCCTGGTGAAGGGTTTTCAGAGCGGCAAGCGGCTGGGCCTGATGATCCGGAATGAAAACGTGAACGAGTACTATTCGGCCGATTTTATGCGGTCGGTTTTTGAGCAGGAGGGCCAAGGGCTGTACGATGTGCGCACTGCAATCCTGGGCCACCAGCAAAACGGCGGCGACCCGAGCCCCTTCGACCGCATCCAGGCCAACCGCCTGGCCAAACGCTGCATGGAGCTCCTGTTCGGCGAGGCTGCCAAACAGAAGCCGAAGAGTCACATGTGCGGGCTGACCGACGGCCAGGTGAAGTTTCATCCACTGGAAAAGTTCTACGAGATGGTCGACGAGGAGCTGCAGCGCCCGCAGTTCCAGTGGTGGCTGAAGATTCGCCCGGTGGCGAAAACCCTGGCATCAGAAGGCACCCAGCTGGAGTACACCGAGCTGTAGGTATGAGCGCAGCACCTCGAAGCAATTCTGCTCAGCATTCACCCGCCCCGCTGGGGCGGGACCCGCGCCTCTACGTCATATTCGGTATTACCCTGATAGGGGTGATGGGAGTGGCGGCTATCGCGCCCGCCTTCCCCGCCATCGCCGCGCAGCTCGAGCTGACACCCCGGCAGACCGGACTGCTGATTACCGTGTTTACCGTACCCGGCATCATTATGGCTCCGACCTTGGGGGTGCTGGCCGACCGCTTCGGCCGCCGGCGGGTAATCGTGCCCTCGTTGGGCCTGTACGCCCTGGCCGGCTGCGCCTGCGCCCTGTTCCCGCGCTTCGAGGTACTGCTGGGCCTGCGGGTGATTCAGGGCTTCGGGGCCTCGGCACTGACCAGTATGAGCGTGGCGCTGATCGGCGACCTGTACGATGATGAGCGCCGCTCGGC
>CAZAMY010000266.1:0-4450 GCA_964485995.1 uncultured Sediminispirochaeta sp. | reverse complement strand
TCCCCCGCTGCAACCGCCGCCAGGGCTTCCCTGCCGAGCGGCGAGTCGAGAAAGGCCTCCGCCATCTGCCCGGCTTCCGCTTCGATTTCCGCCGCCTGCTGCGGCTCGAGAGTAGTAAACAGCGGCGGCAGCGGCACCCGCCCCGGTATTCCGGTCAGCTGGTATTCTATCATCCGGTGTACCAGCTCGCCGAAGGGGGCGGCTGCGCTCCGGTCCGCCAGCAGTTGGTCCACTGCAATCGCCGGCAGTGCCTCCCCGTCCTCCGGCTGGGCGGCGGTATCCGCCGTGGAATGCGCCGCGGGCTGCGTTTCCAGATACCGGCGGTTGATTTCTACGGCCGTCAGCTCGCGCTGCGGATAACTGCGCTGCACCATCGCCGCCGAATCGAACCGGCGGGCGGCGGCCGGAATACTGCGGCTTCCCCCGCCGCTGCGGGTCTGCTCGATCATCTCCTCGGTTACATCCGGGATAAACTCCAGGGAGCCGGCGTTGTCCGGGGTCAATTCCTCAACCGCGCCCGCTCCGTCCCAGCCGAGGGCCTGCAGGGTGATGTTGAGCAGCACATTTCGTCCCGAACTCTTCTCCAAATTGCGGTTTTTAGAATGGTGGTATCCGGATAACATCAGATGATCTTCGGCGCGGGTGCAGGCTACGTACAGCAGCCGTTTCAGCTCGGCGTAGTCCTGCTGCTCCTCTACCTCCCGGGCCGCTTCGGCAAAATAGCTTTTGATGCGTGACCCCCGCTCGCCGCCAGAAAGCGCCAAGCCGAACTCTTCATCCCACAGGTACAGATTTCCGTCTCCACCGGAATTTCCGGAGTTGCCCATATCCGCCACTATCACTACCGGAAACTCCAGGCCCTTCGACTTGTGGATACTCATCAGGTTTACACCGCCGGTGCGCCGCGGAATAATCTCCAGGTCTTCCAGCCTTTCGTACTGCCCCAGGTTCGAACGGATGAAATCCAGAAAGCTGGCCAGCCCCTCTCCCCGCCGGTCACTGCGGCGGGCCAGCTCTATCAGTGCGTCGTAGAACTCCAGGTAGGCATGATAGTCGGGGTTCCGCAGTACCACATAGCGATAGCCGGTTTCGAACCACAGATAACGGATCATCTCCTCGATCGGTGCAGTGGCGGCCAGCTGCTGCAGCACCCGGTAAGCCTCGGCCGCCCGCTTGTATTTACGGGCCTCCTGCGGTCCGCCGAACAGGTCCTCATCGCCGCTCAACCAGAACGCCCGCACCGCCGCACTCCGGCCGTCCGGCTCGGGACTTTCGGCAGTTTCGACAGTTTCCGGCGGCACGGGGGGCTCGGGGGTCTGCAGGATTCGGGTCGCCACCTCATCCGACAGATTCATGAAAGGGGAGCGCAGCAGGCCTGCATACGCCAGGCTGTCGTCGGGATACAGCACCAGCTGCAGAAACTGGTACATGTCGTTAATCGGCGCTTCCAGGAAGAGGCTGCGGGTGCTCTGCACTGTGTAGGGAATCTGCAGATGCCGCATATAGCGCTCGAAGCTGATCTGGTTACCCGAGCTCCGCATCAGGATGGCTACATCATCATAGGTGGCCGGACGGGTCGGCTCCGGCTCACCGGCTACGGACGGTGTAGTCTTATCGCGGACCGGCAGCTGCCCGCTTTCGATCATCTCCTTCAAAGAGTTGACGATGTGCCAGGCTTCGGCCTCTTTCGAGTGCAGGGCCTCCTCATTACCGTCATCCTCCTGATCGTAGGGCTTGTACAGCAGCCGTACCTCCGGTGAAAATGCCCGATGGGTGATCGGGGCCTCAAGGGCAATAAATTCGGCCTCGAAGCCGGCCCGCTCACCGCGGGTCTGCGCGGCAGAGCTTCCGTTCGCCGGCTCCTGGGCCGGCTGCATCACTTCGGCAAACAGGCTGTTGAAGAACTGTATCAGGCCGGAGTGGCTGCGGTAGTTGTTCGGCAGCTGCAGCGACTCGCCGCCGGCCGCCTCCATTTGAGTCTGCAGCTGCTTCAGCACCCGCACATCCGCACCGCGGAAACGGTAGATAGACTGTTTCTCGTCTCCTACAAAAAACAGCTTGCCCGCCTCCAGCTCCTCCGGCCGCGGGGGTCCGTCGGTACGCCCGAGCTCCGGCCGTTCTGCCAACAGAAACAGAAGCCGCCGCTGGAGGTCGTTGTTGTCCTGAAACTCATCGATCATAATATGAGTGAATAAACTCTTGTAGTGCCCACGCAGCTGTTCGTCCTCCTGCAGCAGCGTAACGGCCATCTCCACGACATCTCTGAAGGTCAGGACACCACTGCTGCGCTTGGCGGCGTGAATCTCCCGCTGATACTCGTTCAGCAGCGAGTACAACCCTCGGTACAGCTGACTGTTTTGAAACAGCATCAGAATCGGGCCCAATTGCTTTACGGCTGCCTGCCACTGGCCGACTCTATCTTTGGCCTCTATCAGCAGCGGGTCGGTGGTCTTACCGCCCCACTTGGAGACTTTGGTCGCACAGATATCCGCCAGCCCCGGCCACTCCTGCGCCTCAGCCGCCGCCGCCGGAGCGGAGACCTGTTTCAGAGCAGCCACAACCTTCTGCACACTGCTTTTATCGGGCAAATCCTCAGTGAGAAACCAGTCCTGTACCGCCTGCATCTTTTCTGCCAGGCTGCAGGCCTGCTGCTGCATATATTCGAACTGCCGTTCCAGCATCGCCTCGAAATCATGTTCAACCGCCAGATGAAACTCACGCGAGGCCAAGGGTATCAGCAGGCGCTCCAAAACCGCCCTGGATCCGAAATCCTGTACAATTCGTTCCAGTGCCGGATGATCCGAGTGACTGAGGAAGAAAGCCAGGGCACTCTCCTCGACCATCAGCGCGGCGCTGTGTTCGTCCTGGCGGAAATCCCCCGCAACACCGAATCTGATACTGCCCCCGCGGACAATCTGGGCACAGAAGCTGTCGAGGGTAGAGATGTGGGCCGAATCGAAATCTCTGACCGCCCGTTCGAGAAGCCCCTTCCGCTGCGGGTCATCCTCATTGCTTGCCCGCTGAATGAGCTGCCGGTAAATCCGTTCGTACATCTCGGCGGCGGCCTTGCGGGTAAAGGTGAGCGTGAGAATTCCGTCCACCGCCGCCCGCCCGCTGGCCACCAGGTGCACAAAGCGCTCGGCCAGGACGGTGGTTTTTCCAGACCCCGCCCCGGCGGTCACCACGGTGTTTGTATCGGCATACACCGCTTTCTGCTGATAGGCATCCAGCTTAGGCATTGCGAACCTCCGGCAGGCGTACCCCGTATTTTCTCCGGCACACCGCTCTGAAATCACAGCCGTTACAGCTGTCGGTTATGGTGAAGTTGCCGCGACCGAGTTGTTCGGCCGCACTCCTCACCGCAGTTACAATTCTCTCGGTTACACTGCTGAACTCCTCCGGAGAGACCATCGGTTTGACCGGCTTGCCCGGAATCTCTACAGGAGCCTCGGAATCCAGGAGCATGTGCTTATAGCTGCCGTCGCGTATACTGTAGTAGGCAGCGTTGCTCACTTTGTACCCGTCATGCTCCACCACAAAGGCATACAAGGGCAGCTGCGAGGTAGAAGGCAGCAGCTCCTCCTGGTACACCTCGGCCCTGGTGGGGGTGTTTCCCTTTTTATAGTCTACGATCACCGCATGACCGTCCTTCTGTGAAACCCGGTCCACACGTCCCTGAATCCCGCACTCCGCATCAATAACCGCTTTCAAGGAATCTTCACTTTTCAAAAGCTCATATCCGTCGTATAGGGTCGATTCCTGCTCCACATAGACCTCCAGGGCTCTGCGGGTCCACTCTTTCAGCTCCTTCCACATCGGATACACGAAGTCGTTCCCGAACCGGCTCTGCCGCTCGAACTCCTCCTCACACAAGTCGAGAGCTATGTGGCGGTACTGCAGCCGGTTCAGCCGCTTCCAGCGTCCGTCCCTGTCCTGTACCTGCTCATGCAGAGCGGCCAAGATGCGGTGCAGCAGCTTTCCCACAAAGCGGGCGTCATCCCACATGGCCTCGAAATCGAGCGGCTCTATTCCCAGCCCGCGATTCATAAAGTACATAAACGGACAGCCTGCATACTGATCAAAAGACGAGGGGGAGAACCAGAAGCGCCCGTCCTGGGCTCCCGGTTTTCCGCGGGCCACCTCGAATAGATGTGCCAGCAGCTGCGGCTCATCCACCGCCTGCCTGCTGTAATCCCTGCCTTTAGCGGTAAAACCGGTCTGCCGCATGTAATTAAAGCCCCGCTGCTGAACAGGATACAGCCGTGGTGGAAAATCCTGCACCCCGCTCCAGTACGCCTCCTCCCGTGCACACAGGTCGGCCGCTGCAGGACCCTCACTGGCAGCAGGACCCTTGGCAACCGCTCCGGCGGCAAGCAGTTCGCCGGCCGGCAGCTCCGGAGCGGCAAAGCCGGTATCGCTCACACAAATCCATTTTGAACAATAGGTTTTC
>CAZAMY010000265.1:0-4473 GCA_964485995.1 uncultured Sediminispirochaeta sp. | reverse complement strand
GATGCAGCTGACACCGGCCGCAGCCGGCTGCCGATCTTGCCGGGCACAGACCCGGAATTCATATTACATTTCCTGGAGGAGCTATGGAACGCAAAGTCACTATAAAAGTGAATGGAAAAAAGGTCCCAATCAACAAATTTGTGCATCAAATTACCCAGAACATCATCATCAGTATCGTAGAAGCTCTGCACGATACCGACGCAGACGGGACAATCGAGATAAGGCTGGAACCACGCGCAGCAGACCGCCAGGGCGGCGTTTCGAGCAGCGTATAGTAGTTACCAACTAATCGGCCGTTCAATGAACTCCTGCAGAGCCTCATATCCGCGGGTGGAGTCGTTCCGCTCGATTACTACCGTCAACTCGGTCATGGTGGAAATAATTTCATAGACGTTTATGTTTTCCCAGGCCAATTTTCGCAGTGCCTGAAACACAACTCCGGGAGTGTGCAGAAAATCTCCTGCAAAAATGAGGGTGAGAGAGACGAGTCCATCCCTGAAATCGAGGTTCTCCTGCTCGCCTAGAAACTCCCGCACCTCCTGCTCATATTTATCACTCACAGCAATGCTGATTTCGTCATTGCCGATAGTTACATTCAAAAAATCGCCCCGGCCGAGGTTCACCATTCCATACAACTCTTTCAAGCGCGGAAGCAAATTCTCGGTTTTGCGCATGTTGAAGTCGCAAATGTTCGTCTTCATGACGATTTCACACGACAAGCGGTTCTCCCGGATGCTGGGTGCCTTGCGCTGGACATCCTCGGCATATCTGCGCAGAGCCATTACAATGGCCGACTCTTTCACCTCTTTATTGAGGGATTGTTCAATAATAGGCTTAAACTCTGCCGCCAAACTTCCGTAACTGAGAATGCCTCTTTCAAAGGCCTCCAATAAAAAGGGTTTCTGGTTCAGCAACCTCTTGACCATACTGCTCACGGATTCCATGTACTATCTACCTACCTCAATTCTTAAACATGATGTTAATATAAAAACTTAATGTTATTATATAGACATTATATCACATATGCGTTAGAATGTACATATCATCACTCATTGAAGTAAGGAGAAGAGTATGAACAGACCATTTCGCGGAGTATATACCGCCATAATAACCCCGTTTACACAATCAGGTAATGTAGACGAAGAGAACCTCCAGCGCATAATCGAAGATCAAATCGAGAACGGGATTGACGGTTTAGTTCCCTGCGGAACCACCGGAGAGAGCCCCACTCTCTCGCATGAGGAGCACGACCGGGTGATCGAGCTGACCGTTGAGTACACCCGCGGCAGAGTACCGGTAATAGCCGGGACCGGAAGTAACTCGTCCCGTGAAGCGATCCGACTTTCAAAACACGCTCAGGAGGCCGGAGTAGACGCACTGCTGCAGGTGAATCCATACTACAACAAACCCACCCAGAAAGGTCTGTATCTCCATTTCAAAGCGATCGCCGATGCGGTGGATATTCCCGTATTAGTGTATAATATCAAGGGGCGCACCGGTATCAACGTTGAGACACCAACCCTGGTCAGACTGATGAACGACTGTGAGAATATTCAGGGAGTCAAAGAGGCCTCTGGTAACCTCGATCAGATGAAAGATGTAATCCAGAACCGTTCCGACGGCTTCAGCGTATTATCCGGCGATGACAACATGACCCTGAGTCTGCTGCGGGCCGGCGGCGACGGAGTTGTCTCCGTGGCGTCGAATCTGATTCCGCGCCAGATGGTGGATTTCGTTCACGCTGCGCTGGATGGAAACCTTGATAAGGCTCAGCAGGAGGAAGACCGCCTGATGGAGTTTTTCAAGGCCCTGTTCCTGGAGACGAACCCCATTCCTATCAAGACGGCAATGGCAATGCGGGGCTGGTGCGAGGAAACCTTTCGGCTGCCAATGTGCACCTTTTCCGTCCAGACGCACTATCAAACCCTCGAAGGTATTCTTGACAGGATAGGAGCGCCACGGGCAAGATAGGATCTACAGAACCGACAGCATACACATCCATTGAATAACCTGAAAAACCCGCAGGAAATACGAGCCTGCGGGTCTATCTAGTAATAGGAGCTGAATAAATGGCAAGAATCAATAGTAATTACCGGAAACTAGCAGCCGGATATCTTTTTCCGGAAATAGCCCGGAGGACAGAAGCATATCTCAAGGAGCAGCCCGGCACCACTATCCGCAAACTCGGCATTGGAAATACAACGGAGCCACTTACCTCCACAGTACTCGCGGGGCTGCATCGCGGTGTAGACAAACTGGCGGCCCGCGACACCTACAGCGGGTATGGAGACGAGCAGGGCGACAACCGTCTGCGGGAACAACTGGCCGAGTATTACCAGCGGCGTAATGTGCAACTTGATCCGAGCGAGTTCTTTATCAGTGACGGCGCTAAACCGGATTCCGGAAATATTCAGTCGATCTTTTCCCTGGACAACGTGGTGGCTGTTCAGGACCCGGCCTACCCCGTGTACGTGGATTCCAATGTAATCAGCGGGCGGACCGGCGAACACGTGCCACAGAAGGGTCTGTACAAGGGGCTGATTTACATGCCCTGTAACGAAGACAACGGGTTCATCCCTGAACCGCCGGCCGAAAAAGCCGACCTGATCTACCTCTGCAGCCCCAACAATCCGACCGGTGCGGTGGCTACGCATGAGCAGCTCAAAAGGTTTGTCGATTACGCCCGCGAGCACAAAGCGGTGATTATCTACGATGCATCCTACTCGGAGTATATCGAAGACGAGTCGCTGCCAAAAACCATCTACGAAGTAGATGGTGCCGATCAGTGTGCAATCGAGATCAACAGCCTGTCCAAATTCGCCGGTTTTACCGGAGTACGCTTGGGATGGTCGATCGTGCCTTCGGCCCTTACCGTCGAAGACAGCCAAACCGATGAAGTCCGCAGCATGTGGAACCGCCGGCAGAGCACCTTTTTCAACGGCGCATCCAACATCGTGCAGGAGGGCGCCCTGTCAGTGTTCACCGAGCAGGGACTCAAAGAGAGCCGGGAACTGGTCGAATACTATATGGGCAACGCCCGCATCATCCGCAGCGGAATGCAGTCGCTGGGACTGACCGCCTTCGGCGGCGACAATGCACCCTACATCTGGCTTAAAACCCCCAACGGCTTGAGCTCATGGGAGTTCTTCGACAAGCTGCTGCAGGAAACCGGAGTAATCGGTACTCCCGGGGTAGGCTTCGGACCCGGCGGCGAAGGCTACTTCCGTCTGAGCGCCTTCGGCCACCGCGAGGATATCGAAGCGGCGGTAGCAACTATCAAAGAGAATCTTACACTGTAATTTATAAGGAGCACGACGCATGAGTGATAAAACCCTTCCTTTTACGAAGGAGAAGCTGGAAGAGATCGCAGCTGATATTCCCACCCCCTTTCACCTGTATGATGAAAGGGCGATCCGGGAAAAAGCCCGCTATATGAAAAACGCCTTCGACTGGGTTCCGGGAGGCTTCAAGAACTATTTCGCCGTCAAGGCCTGCCCCAACCCCTCGATTATTCAGGTACTCAAGGAAGAGGGCTTCGGCACCGACTGCAGTTCGCTGCCCGAACTCGAAATGTCGGATAAAGTCGGAATTTGCGGTGAGGATATCATGTTCAGTTCGAACGACACACCCGCCGAAGAGTACCGCCGTGCAAAGGAGCTCTGCGCCATGATCAACCTGGATGACATCACCCACATTGATTTTCTTGAGCAGCATGTCGGAATTCCGGAGGCCATCTGCTTTCGTTACAATCCCGGCGACCGGCGTACCGGTAACGCGATTATCGGCGAGCCGACCGAGGCCAAGTACGGCCTCACCCATGAGCAGATATTCGACGCCTACCGCATCATGAAGGAAAAAGGGGTAAAACGGTTTGCCCTGCATACCATGGTGGCCTCCAACGAGCTGAATCCCGATTATTTCATAGAGACAGCCCGCATGCTCTTCCAACTGGCCGCCGACCTGCAGAAAGAGGTCGGAGTACGAATCGAGATGATCAACCTCGGCGGCGGAGTCGGTATCCCGTACAAGCCGGAGGACGAGCCGGTGGATCTGGAATATGTGTCTCGGGGGATTCAGAAACTGTATGATGAAATTATCAAGCCAGCGGGGCTCGACCCAATGCGTATTGTAATGGAGTGCGGTCGCGTAATTACCGGTCCTTACGGCTACTTAGTCAGTCGGGTACGGCATGTAACCAAAAAATATAAGCACTATGTAGGACTGGATTCATCCATGGCAAACCTCATGCGCCCGGCTGTTTACGGTGCGTATCATCACATCTCGGTACCCGGAAAAGAGGATCAGCCGCATGATCACGTATACGATGTAACCGGCTCGCTATGCGAGAACAACGACAAATTTGCAATCGACCGATCGCTTCCTGAGATCGATGAGGGTGATCTGCTAGTGCTGCACGAAGCCGGAGCACACGGTTACGCTATGGGATTTAATTACAACGGGAAATTGAGGTCG